>NZ_JAIQXV010000023.1 GCF_020166415.1 Deinococcus multiflagellatus | reverse complement strand
TTGACGGAAATTCTGCGTGTCGTCTAGCGCTGCAAGGACATACTCAGGTTGAAACTGGTGGCGCCAGGTACGCACAGCGGAACTCAGGACTTCAGGCACCCGGCTGGCCTGGCCCTTGGCCTGGCCAAAATAAGCGCGGCAGATAGCGTTGCTGCTGTCAATGAGAAGAGCAGTCACGACTGGCCCCGCTGCAGCAGAAGCGTCATCCGCTCGGCCTGCGTGCCCACCAGTTGCGTCTCCTGCTCGACGGCCACACCGAACGGCACATTCGGCCAGACCACCGCGTCTGGAACACCGGCATAGCTTGCTCTGTCCTGAATCGCGTTAAGAAAGTCCACCAGACCCCTCAATAGCATCAAATCCGCACCAGACAGTGGGGCGCCGTCTAGCATCTGCAGAAGCAGGTATTTTTGAGCGTTCAGGTCAGCGTAGGTGGTCGCTGTCATGTGAGGGATGGGCACGTCGATCTGAGCATAGGCGGTTGCCAGGGCCGGGCCCAGCGCACTGCGCATCACAGTCGACGAGGTTAACGTCAGGTTCCTCGCCGCCGCGGCCAATTCCTCTGGACCCGGATGGCCCGCCACCTCGGCAATCAGCACAAAGCCCTGCTCCTGCACTTCCCGCTCCCACTGCCGAAATTGAGTCAGTGCAGCCAGATAGTCCGCACTGCTCCACCAGCGCCGCTGCCCTGAGGTTGAATCTGAAAGGTGCTGGCCAGTCACAACAAGAAATTGCATAGTTCCTCCTGGACGATCCGTCCATCGACCTGCACCCCCCGCTCCCCCCGACTCAGGGGGTGAGACGTTCTCACCTCTCTCCGCGGCGTTTCGTGGATCACGCCTGACAGAACAAGGCCGGCGAAAGAAAATGGCGCGCCTTGCGTCGCGTGGTTCTGCACCCACCCTGGAGCGGCCTTATGGATCTGATTGATCCTGGTCATGACTCCCTGAGAGGGCGCGCCTGATTGGCCGTGTTCGCCTCGTTCTGGGCCTCTCTGCCCCGGAGCCCCGCCGGAATGTGACTGTCCTGGGCGTCAACGAACAGCAGACTTCGTTTTGCGCGGGTATAGGCGACAAACAATACGGCGTGCTCAGCTTCCAGCGCGGCCTCAGTGCGCGCGCTGGGATGGGGCATCAGATCGGGCTCCAGAATGTAAACACGGTCGGCCTCTAACCCTTTCGCACGGTGAACAGAGCTGAGGGTCACGCTGTCTTTGCCACTCTGAAATAAAGCGCGAATCTGCTGGGTCAGTGCCCCCAGGGTGTCTGGTTTTCCCTCTTGAAGGATCACCAAGAGGGCCTTCACCCGGTCGTAGGCATTGGCCTCGCGCATGTCTGGATCGCGGCCCTGACGCTCGGCTTCAGCACGCAGCCGGGCCACATTGAAGGCGTGCAGGCTGGCCAGCTGGGTCTCGAAGGTGACGGCATGGAGGACCAGCGCGTCATCGGCCTGTTCACGGTGGCTGCGTTGGCCGTCCCAGGTCGCGGCGTCCCTCGCCAGTGCCACCAGGGATCTGGCCACGTCCCGGCCTTTGACGTGGCTGGGACGGCCAGCCTGGGCCAACCGAAAGCACCACCGCACCAGAGGGGCATTGACTCGGCAGAGCACCAGATCGCCTGGCTGGACCAGCGAGAGAAACTCCTCACCTGAGATATCGTCGAGTGTGCCCAGTCTGGCCCCAGGGGCCGCTTCAATGACAGACGTGTAAGGGCTGGCCAGGGCGACGTGGCGCTGAGGGCAGCGGTAGGTCACACTCAGCGGAAAGCGGGTGGCCTGAAACGTGTCGCCCAAGCGGCGGAGCGAGTGCCGATCTGAGCCACTGAACGAAAAGACGGCCTGGCTGGCATCCCCGACCGCGATCACCAGACTGCGCTCATCACACGCGGCCTGCACCACGGCCTGCTGACCCCGGCTCAGGTCCTGCGCCTCATCCACCAGCAGGAACCGGAACGGCTGTTTGAGCCGCCAACCGAAGAACCACGGCGCGTACACCTGGTCCAGAAAAGACACGATCCCCCGTTCCGCGACGTCCGACATGCCCCGCCGCACCACCTCCATGGTCAGTCCGTACAGGTCGTCCTCCATCCCCTGAACAGGCACGTCAAACTCGTCCATCGTTTGACACCAGCTCGCGCGGTCAATGCCCAGGGGCAGCAGGTGACTCATGGTGATGCGGACGCAGGCGTCCAGCCGTTCGTGCACCTGGGCCGCGACCTGCCGGCTGTACCGCCGGTTGCCGACCGCGTCGCGCAGCAGCACCTCGTATTTCTTGGGCTGAAAGTCGCAAGAGGGCAACTGTTCACGGCAGATCAGATACCCCAGGCTGTTGATGGTGCGAATCGTGACCTGCTGGGGCAGCCTCGTCTGCAGTTCTTTGACAATGTCTTTGGAGAAAGCGAGAAACAGGGCCCGACCTGTGCCGTCAAGCCATCCCAGTTCGATCAGCTGCTCTGCAATCATCTCGAGAAGTGAGGTTTTGCCCGAGCCGGCGGTGGCTTCAATCAACAGATTGCCGCACCGGGCCTCAATCGCATTCAAGATGGCCTGCTGCAGTGGACTGGGTGTCCGGCGGGCCCGAAGAGTGGTTTTGCCGCGCGACGTGAGAACGGTGGTCAGGTCTGCAAACAGTGGCGACATGGGTGGCGGTGATTTCTTCGGCATAGGCTCCCTCAAGGTGCGAAGACCCCCATATCTGGGGGTGACGCCGTCTATCAGCGGCGCTGGCACCCTGCTGCCGATCCTCCGGACGAACGGCGAACAGGGAGGAGGCAAAAACCCTTGAGGTCAGGTGCCAGGCCGCACGCCAGCAGCACTCCTGCCAGCAGCAAAGCCTGTGGTGCCCATTCCGAAAAAGGCGTGTCCATCAGCACGGCCAGCGGTATGAGCAGGGCAACAGGCAGAACGCTACAAGTCAGCAGTACAGTGCGCAGCACAGAGAACCAGAACATGCCGGGACGGTGAAGGCGCGTGGGTGCGGCGTGCAAGGCTGCACCAAACTGGCATAGCCCGCAGAATCTGGCATTCCACAAGCAGAAGGGCCGGCGCCTACTCAATCCGGTGCGGAACGAAAAAACTGCGGTTATCAGTGATCAGTCCGGCGCTTTCCCGGATGCCTATCCCAGGAGCCGCGTCCCCCACAACCCACGCGCCAAGCACTGGATACCGCACCTGCCCATCACTGGTGGGCATGCCAGGCAACGTAGCCAGACCCTGGTAGACCGGTTGGTCATCGGGATACTCACCGTCTGTGGACGCCAGGACCCTCCCGGACGCGTCAAAGAGGGTCACGTTCTGCCCCTCCCGGCTGACTCTGCTTTTCCGGGCCGATGGGCCACTGAGCGGTGTGTTAGAGGCAGGGAGCAGCAGTTCGTGCTCCGGAAACATCTCCCAGAGCGTCACGAGCAGCTGTTTATTGGACAGAATCATCTTCCACAGCGGCTCCAGCACGGTCGTCTGGGGCGGCAGATATGGAAGCAGCAGCGCACTTTTTTCCTCCCACATGAATTCGTAGGGGTGAAGCCAAAACAGGGCCGTGATGATCTCATCGTCCAGGTCCACCAGGGTGGTTCCGTCTTGGAGGCCCAGCTCTGCCAACGTCAAGAACGTGGTATGCAGGCCCGCTTGCACGGCCAGGTCCTGCAAATAGCGGGTAGTACCGACGTCTTCCTCTGCCTCGGGCGCGCAGGCAAAGTGCATCGCCGACAACCCCCGCTGCTCCCGCAAGTAAGTGAACTGCTCCAGCAGTGCCTCGTGAATGCGGTTGAACTGATCGTGACCCGGATAGGTCTCATTGAGCCAGCCCCACTGCACCACGGCCGCCTCATAGAGGCTGGTGGGCGTCTGGGCGTTGTATTCCAGAAGCTTGAGCTGCTCGCCGTCATAGGCGTAGTCAAAGCGGCCATACAGGGTCGGCGCGTCCACTTCCCAGCTGCGCATGATCGGGCCATGAAGATACTCGGGGATGCCGTAGCGCTGAAAGTCCAGTCGCCTGATCACCTCGTCAACTGCGCTGAAGGTCATCTCGATCAGCGTTCGGGTGGCGGTCTCAATCCGGTCGATTTCAGCCGTCGTGAAGAGATAATGCGCGTCTTCGACCCAGTATCCGGCATGCCAGGTGAAGTTCAGGGCTTGATGGCTTGCTTGGGCGTGTGGCCGCGGCTGGTGACTGACGCGGCGCATCAGGACGCCCCACTGCGCGCGGCCGAGCCAAAGAGGCCGCGAACAGCCGTTGACGGCGTGGCGGCTGTTCGTGATGGGGCCGTCACGGCTGACGGCATCCGCACGGCGGCGGCGTTGATGGTGTGGGCCTCTAACCGTGCCGAGGTGCTGGCGGCGGCCATCGCGGCGGTCAGAGGGTACGCTGTTTTCCCAACGGTGGTGGAGCTGCCGCTGGAGTATGGGTAGTAGTATCCGCCGTAAAAAATGGGCGAGTAGAAGACCCCACCACTGGACCGGCACGCCTCGCCCCAGACATTGTGGCACTGGTCGGGCGTCTGGTAGACCGCGCGCTGGGCCGTAACATTGAGAGGCGTCCAGCGCTCACCGTAGTCGTCCCAGGTGTAGGCCGACCGTACATAGGGGGTGCGGGTGCCGGCCGTCGATTCCAGTTGCGGCGCGAAAAATGGCGTGACCAGAATGCCGCTGGGGAGCACGCCGACTGTGTCCGGCGCTGCGGCTGTCAGTGGGCTGACCTTGCCGTCGCCGTAGTAATAGTTAAACCGCACCGGCTGATCGGGCTTGTCTTGCGTGAAGTAGGGTCCGGCGACCCCGTTCTTACCGGACAGGCAGCTTGTCAGGCCAGCGCGGCCGCTTTTGCCCCAGTCACCTTCACAGGCCGCCAGCGAGGGGTAGAGGGCCCGAACTTTGCCGGTCACCACGGGTTGGGCGGTCGTGCCGCTGTCCACGCCGGTAAAGCTGTAATACTCAAAGGCCAGCTGAGGATGGTGTTCGAGCTTCACGGCGCCTACGGCCAGGCTATGAAACGTCTTGGAGCCGTCGACCTGTGGGCCGCTGAAATCCCGGGCGGTGCTGGCATCGTCCTGCGTCGCGGACGGGATGACGCGCAGCACCGAACCTGTCCGCCTCATGTAAGGGCCCTTGACCCCCCCGTCCGTCGTGCAGAGCGCCGGATCTTTGCCCCAGTCCAACTGACAGTCGGCCAACGAGGCGTACTGCAGGCGGTCTACACTGCCACGTTCTGCGCCGAACATTGAGCTCAGGGCGCTGAGCGCGCCAGGTTCATAGGTGGGATCCACGGTGCCCTGGCTGAGTTCACCTGACGCGCTGTCCGCGCAGGCCACCAGACTGACGCTGGTCATGAGGCTCAGGGTGATGCTGCTGGTCAGACGTTTCATAGGGCTCCTCAAGAGCGGCGGCCGCTCGGCGCGAGATGGCCCTGAGTGTTTTGGCGCTAGGGTTCGGAACACAAGGCGCAGCACCTGAAGGGACCAGGCCTAGTGCAGCGCTGCAGGGTCGCGGGGGGCCACATCCGCTGGCCAGTGGCCTTCTCCCTCTGTGATAAATGTCAGATGCAGGCGTTGCGCCAGCGTGGCCGCCGCTGCGCGTTGCGCCTGGGACGGGGTCGCCCCGCGCGCATGCCACCAGTGCGCCTGAGCGAGGAAGTTCACGTGCGCGTGAATGTGGCGGTGCCACGCCGGTAGCCGCAGCTGGTCCCGGTACATCTGAGCAGGTTGGCCTGAGGGCACGGTCAGCCAACGTCGACTGAGCCTGGGCGCCGGCGAGTCCGGATCCTCAAGCAGCAGTGACCGAATCAGGTGATTCACGCTGGTATACATGTGCGCACCGCTCTCTACTCGGCCCGCCAGCACCAGAAGTTCGTCCGGCTCTGACACCCGAATCAGACGCAGCGGCGCGCCGGAACGCTCTTCCACATTCCGGCACTCCTCGCGCAGCACGTCCAGCAGCGCCGAACCAAAGGGCACGGCCGTGTGTCCGGCGAGACTCTCGCCCGTTGCGGCATGGTGCGTGTCCTGCACCAGCATGGAAAGGAGGTGCACATTTGGGTCACTCACCGCGCATCCCCTTTCCAGAGCTGCCGGTGGCGTCAGGAACGGTCAAGGAACAGATCATGGGCCGCGCACACCCCGCCCAGTTCACGAGCGGGGTGACGCCCTTCCTGTGTCGTCAGGCCGTTGCCAGCTCGAAGGCCAGGAGAAGCCGGGGGTCAAATTGACAGCCGCCGCGCGCCAGAACGTAAGCCCGGGCGTCTGGGCGGGACCAACCGGCACGGTAGGGGCGGTCACTGACCAACGCGTCGAAGGTGTCCGCGATCGCGATAATCCGGGCTCCGAGGGGAATGGCCTCCCCTCGAAGGCCCAGTGGGTACCCGCACCCCCCCCACTGCTCGTGGTGGTGCAGCACGTAGGCTTTGACGGTGTCGGAGACCCCCAGGAGCGTCTGGGCCATCACCGCGCCGCAGGTCGCGTGGCTTTCCATACACTGGCGCTCTTCCTGGGTCAGCGGCCGCGGCAACTGGACGAGGTGATGCAGTTCAGCTTTGCCCAGATCATGAAGACAGGCCGCCAGGTAAAGGTCGTGGGGCTGAACGGGCTCACCGAACACCGCGGCAATCCGGAGACTCAGGTCGGCCACGCGAACCGCGTGACCCGCGTCGGCCAGAGGGTCAAAGGCCCTGAGTTGGGCAATTGGTTCCCCCGCCAGTTGGTTACGAAGGGCCGCGTGCATCACAGAACCTCGGTCATGAGCGACACGGTGTGGATGCACTGGTCCTGTCTGGATGAGAGCGCTCATCGGCGCGGCGGCAACGGGCCATATTTCGAGCCGTCTTGGTCACGAAGCACGGACAGCACGAAACCCCCGCGATTTTTGAGGTTCGTTCGCTGACGCGCCAGCTGATCGGCAAAGGCCAGTCGTCGCCAGAACAGCGCGTCGTCGGGCTGGACGGCCGCTTCTCTGGCCGCTGTGCGCGGGTGAATGCCACGCTGCGTCAAGGCGGCGATCCGCCGCTCCAGAAGGGGATCGGCGAACAAAGACGGCTGCGTCATGACCTGAGCCTGCCTGGCCAGGACGGACACCGTCAATGGCTGGAGGCAAGGTCCACCTCCTGTTCCACCGTCGTCACGTTGCCAGCTAAATCAGTGGCGGTCACGATCACGGTGGTCTGTCCAGTGGCTCCGGCAGCACGCAACTGCGCGAGGGTGACACGCGCCACGCCAGCGGTGACGGTGCCCGCTGGACGGATGCTCAGGCGGCTTACACCTGACCCTGCGGCGCCATCGGCAAGCAGGGGGTCGGCAACCAGAAAGACCAGGGCGTCGTCCGTCACCGTGCCGTCCTCATGGGTGATTGGGCCCGCCAGCGGCGCACCGCTGGGCCGGTCTGCCGTGATGGTGGGGGCTACATAATCGGTGCTGAAGGGCCCGCCCAACACCTCGGTGCTGCCGTCAATGCGATTGCCCAGGCGGTCTTGGAGATAGGTTCCGTGCAGCGAATACTCACTCGCCTCGGGGAGGTGGTCTGTGGTGGTCAGGCCGTCACGCACCGGAAGACTCCCCCGCCAAGCCGAGAGGTTCACGGGCGCCATCCCGACGCCATCATCTTCAAACCGGGCCTGAAACGTCACCCCCCGTCGCAGCGCCATACCGGCCGTGAAAGGCACTGGCGCTTCACCAGGCCGCGTGACGGTCACGCCCCCCTCGGCTCGGGGCGGAGCGAAGTCCAGGTTGACGCTGAGGCTCAGTGGGGACACCACTCCGCCACTGTCGACCTCAGCGGTCACGGTGACTGGCGTGCCCGTTAGCACCTGCCGGTTCGTTTTGGAGGCCGGAATCGTGGCGCCGCCGTCTGCCCCTAGGGTCAGCTCCCCCCGGCTGAGGTGCCAGCGCACAGTGGCTGCCTTGGGCAAATTCAGCACTGTCAGCTCCAGGTCCTCGCCGCCCCAGTAGGTGAGGGTCCCGGCGGTCTGGTGCGGGCCACTAAGCCTCAGCGCCATCTGAGGGGCCCCGGCTGATGCCCCAGGCGTGTCAGGGCCCCCAGGCAGTGGGAACGTGCCCTTACAGGCGGCCAGGAGCAGCGGAAGAGTGCAGAGGAGAGGTGACCCGTACCGTGTCATGCCGCCCATGATGTGCGGCGCGAGAGTTTGGTGACGCCCTACGCGGTCCTGCGGCGCAGCGCTGTGAGGGTGGCTTTCAAGGTGGCGGCGAGCGAGCTCAAATCCAGACAGGGCACCGCACTCCCAAAGGCCTGACGCCAGGCCGCCTGGGCGTCCACCCCGTCGCCAATCAGCACCGGAATGAAGCGCACGCCCCGCTCACGCCCTGCATGCACCAGCGTCTGGCACTGCGCGTAATCGGCGTCACTCAACTCGCCGTCGCAGATGACGGCCACCACATGCACCTCGTCGGGCCTCACCGGCGCCGACCCCAGCACCGCCGCCAGGCCGGGCTGCAGTCGCGTGCCGCCCTGCGCGGTGAGGCCCGCGATCCGGCGGCTGGCCGTCTCGAAGTCGGTGCCCACCGGCACGACCTCGGCGAAGGTGGCATTGAAGGCCGTCACGCGGGTGCGGCTGCCGGTCAGGTGGGCCGCGCGCGTGACGAGGAGGGCCCCCTGCGCCGCGCAGGCCAGCGGCTCACCGGCCATGCTGGTGCTCACATCGAGCAGCAGGTCCAGGAAGATCGGCTGCGGCCGGGTCGGCTCCGTTTTGCGTGCAAAGGCGCGCTCGGCGCCCTGGACATGCCGGTCATAGCGGAAACGGCCCCGCGAGCGGTGGGCGGTGGTGTGCCCAGCCCGCTCAGCGGGCCGCAGCAGCGGGGCCAGCTGCCGCGCGTGGCCCTCGACCCCGGCGGCCAGCAGATCACTGGCGGTGTCCACGTTCGGGGCCGGAATGATGGGACAGCTGTCTGATCCAGCCCCCAGTTGACGCCTCAGGACCTCCAGCTGGGCCTGCAGCTCGGCGTCCGCTTCAGGGTCCGGCGTGGTCCCGTCCTGCGCGGCCGCACCCGCACCCGTGGCACTCACCTGTCCGGCCCAGCTCTCCGGCACCGCCACCTTGTCCCCTTCGTCCGCCGAGTCACCCGAGGCTGGCCCGGTGGCCGCTTCATCACCCCCGGTCTCAGGTGTCTCCTGCCCACCTGCCGTGCCCGCCGCCTCTAACGCTTCGCTGGAGCCAGGCGACTGCTCTTCTGCGTCCGGCGAACCTGTGTCCGCGCCAGAAGGAGAGGCCTGATCCCCACGCACCAGCCCTAGGATCTGCTGGGCGATCCAGGTCACCTGGTCACTATCCCGCGCTTGCCACGCGGCTTCGACCAGGGGGCGCACGTCGGCCCAGAGCTCTGCCTGGGCTGGGTCTACCTGCCAGCGGGGATATACACGGTCATGCTCCCAGCGCCAGAAGAGGCACCCCTCAAGCGCGGTACCCTCAAACTTGGCCTGGGCCCCCGCACTGACCACGTCGCCCAGGAAGGTAAAAGCATGGCGCAGGCGCAGTTCGGGATAGGCCTCGACCATGAGGCGCTCCATGCGTTCATCCTCCAGCGCGTTCCAGAGTTCGCCCAGGGTCCCGCTCGGCTTGGCACCGGAGAAGCGCACGTGCCCGGCTTCGTGGGCCGCGAACCCCACCAGGAAGAGGCTGCGGCGCAGGTCCTCGCCCACGGGATCGAAGCGCACCCCGGGCGGCACATCCGGCAAAGACGCCGTGATGTAGACCAGGCGGCGCTCGGGGGCCACCCAGGCCAACCCTTCGCCGGGTTTGAGCAGCAGGGTGTAGCTGAGTTTGCCGCTGCAGTACCGGAAAACGTTGAGCACGGCCTGGCGGATATGACGCTGAAGGTGCCAGGGTTGGGTGGCGCGGGCGGCAGGCAGGGTGAGCATGCTGGGCCCACACCCCACAGCCCTCCGGGGCTGTGGGTGACGTTCCTGAGGCCACAGGACGCCGAACCCCACGTTCAAAGCAGCACCCACACAGCCTACATGCCCGGTGCGACGTCCTGTGTTGGGCCCCGCGCCGTTCGGCCTGGGCTAAACGCCTTCCCTTTAGACCGTGGCCAGCACCCAGTGAAGCCAGCTGACAAACCAGGGTACGGCCAGCAGACCGTTGCTCGTCATGTGGGCCAGCATGGCAGCGCGCAGGCCGTAGCGGCCGGCGGCAAACAGAAAGATGCCGCCGCCCAGCAGTTGGGGGACCGTCAACAGCGCGACCCTGGGGTCACTGGGCAGCGCGACATAGTTGTCGAGGTGCATGACGGCGAACGCCAACGTGGTGACGACGGCGGCCACGATCCACAGGGCCCGCGGCACCGGGCGGCCCCTGACGTGGCACACCAGAACCGGCGCCGTGACCAGGAGGCTGAGCAGGTAGCACACCCCCGCAACGGACCATCCGCTCAGCAGATGCCCCGCACCGAAGAAGAAACTGGCGAACCCTATCAGGATCAGCAGCACCGTGGCCACGGTGCTCTCAACGACGCGGCGCCGACCGGGCGCGCTCGCCGCCGCGAGCAGCGGCATTAAGCTGGCAGAAAACGCGGCTCGGTATGCACTTTCCTCCATCAACGGCGCGATGACGATGGACTCGAACCGTTGCCAGCTCAGCGGAAGTTGGCTGGCTTCGCGTTTGAACGCCTCGGCGCCCGTCACCTCTCGCAGCCACGGCTCCACCACCTCGAAGTGGATCCAGGCTTCAACCGTCAGGCTCACCATCACCAGCAGCGCCAGGAGCCCGGCACCCCGCACGGTGAGGCGAGAGGGCGGCAGAGGCCAGCGGAGCAGCACAGGCTCGGTCACGGCAGGATTCGAGGACTTCATTCTGCAATGAATGTAACACATTGTGCTGTATTCTGCTTTTAACGTATTTTTTGAACTTGATCAACACGTCTCGGAGGCGGCGCTCGTCGGCGCGTTGCCCCGTCCGGCCACGGCATACTTAGGGGGCATGGCAGACGTTCGGATGTTCTACGCGCTGGCTGAGGGCGGCACCCTCGCCCGGGCCACGACCGCGCCCAAAGGCCCGGACCATCCGTACACCTGCCTGGACTGCGGCACCCGGGTCAAGCTGCGCCGCGGTCCGAAGCGGGCGCCGCACTTCAGCCACTATGACGTGACCACCTGTACCGGCGAGGGCGTGATCCACCACGCCGCCAAACTGGAACTGGCCCGGGCGCTGCGTGAACGCGAGCACCCGATGATGCTGCATATTCCCTGTTCCTGGCCAGGCTGCACAGAGGCTGTGGTGTTCGCCTTTGACGGCCCCGCTGGACCGCACACCGAAGTGGTGACGGAATACGCCCTCCGCGTGGGGGACGTGACCTACCGCCTCGACGTGGCCACCCTGCTGCACGGCGCCTTTCAGGGTGGCTACGAGGTCTATCACCACCACCGGGTGCCGGAGGACAAGCGGCGCAGCGGCCTGAGTAACTGGGTAGAGGTGCACGCCGAACCCCTGCTGGACAACCCCTACGCCCTGTACATGGTCCGGGACGCGCCGCCCATCAACCCGGTGATCGAGGCGTTCGTCCACGATCTGGACCTGGCCGCCCAAGTGCATCCCCTGGACGTCTACCACTACCGCGCGCAGGGCTCGGGCAAGTGGGTGCACGAGGAATGGCACAGCGGGGAGGTCTACGTCGACACTTACGACCGGTACACCTGCCCCGCGCACGAGGGGGTCAGCGACCGCCTGCTGGGCGCGGCGTACGCCGTTCATTTTCCCAAGGTCGTCGAGCCGGCCCGCCCCTCTGCCTTTGAGGCCACCCTGGAGCGCCAGCGGCGAACGGCAGACTTCGCCGCGGCGTTCTATCAGGCCCGGCAGGTTCCGGGCCACGCCCTCCTGGGCCTGCACGTGAAGGCCTGCCGCTGCCCCGGGCGGGAGTGCCGCGCCCCAGGCGTCTTCGTCATGAGCACGTTCGCCCCCGAGTGGCGGGCCTTCGGGCCTCTGGCACGGCTCAGCCGGGACCGGCAGCATCTCCTGAATTTCTGCGGGGCGTGCGGCGCCTACGCCGACCGGAAGCTCCTGGGCTTTGAGGATGGAGTCTCGCTGGTGGGGGATCTGGTGGCAGCGCGGCTGAGTGAACTGGTTGGGAGCTAGGACAGGTTGGTCCCCCCGATCAGCGCCAGCCACGCGGCCACCGGCGGCAAAAACTGAAGACCGTTGCCAGCGGCGTGGACCAGCATGGCGGCGCGCAGGCCGAACCGCTGCGTCACTGCCAAAAAGAGAAGGCCGCTGATCAGCTGCGGCACAACCAGCAGCGTCACCAGGGGATGGTGGGGCAGGGCTTCGTAATTGGCCAGGTGGGCCAGTGCGAAGGCGACGGTGGTCAGGAGGCCAAACCCCCACGTCACGGTGCTGGGGATGGCCTGACCCCGCCCAATGAACGCCAGGGCCGTGCCCGTGGCCGCTATCCCCACCAACATCAGACCCGCCTGAAACAGGGTGTCGCCGACGTTGATGACGGCGTACCCCAGCGGCACCAGCAGGAGAATGACGAGCAGCACCGTGGCCATTCCACCCCGCAGCCTGGCCTGCCAGCCTGGATCCTGACCGCGGGCGGCGGCCACCAAAGGCACCAGGCTCGCGGAAAAGGCGCTGCGGAAGACCAGCTCTTCCAGCACCGGTGCTTCCACCACACGCGCGGCCCACCCGCCACTCTCCAGGCCAACGAAGGGGGGCACAGCTCCCAACTCGGCCCGCAGCGCGGAGAGCACCAGGTGGTGGTGGATCCAGACCTCGGCCGTCAGGAGGGCCACCAGCAGGCCCAGGAGGCCGGCCAACTGCCACCAGGTCAGCCGAAACGGTTGGAGGAGCCGAACAGGAGGGGTGACCGTGAGGGAGGCCCGCATGTTGCACTGACCGTAACACGCCCCTTTCACTGGCGACATTCAGGGGAGGGGATGTCAGCCAGATAAACCATGAGCGGAGAGTCCCCAAGCCTTGAGCGCAGGCTGAGGGTAAGGTTTCCCCCATGAAACAGACCCTGGCTGTTCACCAGGGCCAAGGGAGGGGATGAAGCGGGGTCTCAGTGGCGAGCGCGGCGCCGAACAAGGGCGGGAAGCAGCGCCGTGAGGACGGAGACAGCGGCGGCCGCCAACATCAGCAGGGCGGCGCCCCGCAAGGTGCCCTCCCCCACCACAGCCAGACCGACCAGAGAGACCAGTTGAACGCTGGCCAGTGCGAGCATCACCCGTTCCGGATAGCGCCAGTTCGGCACCCACGAGAAGTCCACCGCGTCTTTCGGAAACGCCGCACTGAACATGGTAAGGAGCACCAGCAGCCCCAGCAGATCGTCCAGGCCTGATTGCCCCTGCAACGCCTGGGCTCCACTTTCCCACATCATCCAGACCATCAGGGGCGCGGCGGCTACGCGCACGGCCATCCGAATCATGGACATCACGAGACCCAGCAGCACCAGACCGACCGGGCGTGACTGGGCGGCCACGGCCGCTTTGACATACCCCAGAGCGTGGAACAGCCGGCGAAAGCCTGGCGGCACCCGCTCCAGATTGGCCAGCCACTCCGCCTCGCGGCGCTCCCGGCGCCTGGGCAGCTGCCGCGCCAGGGCGCGGATCAGCCACTCGGCTACGGGCGTCGAGAATTCCTGGGCCAGCATAAGGAGTAGGGGAAGGCCCAGGCTCAGTAGCCACTCGGCGACAGTTACCTTAAACATGGTGCACCTCCGGCGTGCCGAACAGGGCGGCGCGTTCGGCCTGGAAGGCCTGAATCCCTTCGGCTGTCAAGCGGTAGAGAAACCGGGGTCGGCGGCCAGCAGGCTCTTTCTCCCAGTCGCCGGTCAGGAACCCCAGGTCTTCGAGCTTGTCGAGAATCGGGTACAGGGTGCCGTTGCCCAGACCGCTCGCCTGGCCCAGGCTGACCCCATAGTGCTCCCCGTCCAGGTCGTCGTACAGCACTTTCATGACCTTGAGGGCATTCTTGTTGATCTGGATTCCTCTGGGCATGAGTCTATTTTCGACTATAAGTCTATTTTCGACTGTGCATAAATCACCATACCGGTATGCCTTCAAGGAACCTCGGGACAGGGGCTGCCTCTTCCGCGGCTCTGGGGGCGGCTCCGCTTGGCTTAGCGCTGCTCAAAGTACCTGTGGCAGCCGTTCCCGCCCGCGCCTGCTCGACCTCACACCGACCTCTACCGTCCGTAGCCAGGTCAACAGTGGTCTGGTTGACCCGACACTTGAACCAGGTGGTCTGACCAGGATCAGCACGGCCTGTGCCTACAACAGACGAATGGCTGCCGGTTTGGCCGGGCGGCTCTCCCCCACGACCTCTGTGTCCTGCACCACCCGAAAGGACACGGTCCTCGGGCTCTGGATGGGTTCAATCAGACCGGCGTCGGCCAAACGAAGGGCGATGCGCCGCATCCCGTTGCGGTCCGCCCCCTGCTGGTTGCGCTGCCAAGCGGCCAGCGGCTGCTCTGGTGCAGCGGCTTCGTGAACCCACGCCTGGAGGTCTCGCAGGGTGTAGGTTCCCGTCAGGGCCGCGCGGTCACGGGTGATTCGCGCCGTCGCCAGCGGCAAAAAGCGTTTCAGGCTCATAAGGTCTCCTCCACCAGGACGTAGCCGCTGCTTCTCGGCCGGAAGCGGTCCAGTCGAATGCGGCGCGGCGTGCCATTGCGGTAGCGCCGGTCTTCGGCCACGGAGAGCCTTCCCTGCCGGTCCACCACATAACACTCGGCATACGCCCCGTCCAACGCGAATACCTTGAGAAAACGCTCCCCCCAAGGATTGCCGGCCTGACGCCGGGGGTCATTGTCCTGCCAGAGCTGACCCACCTTCACCAGGCTGGGAGACGGGGCGGCACTCATGTGGATGAGCCCGCATGCACCGTGAAATACCGGTCCAGCAGCGCCGCGCAGCCCAGAACCTTGTGTTCATGCTTGGGGGCGCAGCTGCGCAGATGCGCCAGCACCAGGTTGAACGCGGCCTGCCCCTGTGCCTGGGTCATCTCGAACCGGCAGCGCAGAATAAAGCGGCGCTGGGCCTGCTGGGGATCGAAAAACAGCGCCTCGACATACTGCACCGCAGGATGTGACCCGTTCAGCCCGGCTGGCCACGCCGCCGGCGGCGGCAGGGCTCTGGTCGTTCCAAACGCCAGTTCCACGTCGGTCACCGCCGGGATCTCCGGTGGCAGGGTCGGCGCGGGTGTCATCTGCCCTGCGCCTGCTGCGTGATGAACGCCAGGGCCTTGGTGTACGCCTGTTCGGGGTGGGCCACGGGTGCCGTGAAGCGCCGAACGATTTTGCTCTTTTTCGTGCCGTTGCCCTGGTTCTTGGCGACCCACTGGAACACGCCGATGCTGAAGGTCTCAAACTCCTCCGGCGGCGTGCTGTGGGCGGGATCAAAGTCGCCGTACCAGTCCCACGTTCCGGCGGGCTGCGGCGCGCCGGTCCCTCGGCGAAAGGTGGGCGTTCCGTCTGTCGTCATGGGGCCTCCTCAATGCATTGTGTCGGTCAAAGACCAAGCCGTCTATGTCTGGGGCGCGGGGGGCGCCGCGTGTCTGCGCCGCCACCGCCACAGTCCCCCATCCAGGGCCAGCAGGAGCATCAGACTGCCCAGGGCCACGCCCCACGCCCCGGGCAGGCCGCTCACCTGCCCGGTGACGCCGATCACCACGGCGCACAGCGCCAGATGCACCGTGCCCAGCCGGTGAAGGCGACGGTCGGTCACCCCGAAGGCATGCCGGACCAGGATCTGCGCGGCCACCACCGGGACCAGAAACACCGACGCCTCCCGCAGCGCCGGCACAGCACTTAGGCCCAGGGCCACCAGGGTCAGGCCGCCGCACAGCTGGACCTGCTGAACGGCCGAGAGCGGCAGGGGGCCCAGCGCTGCCCCGGCGCCCGCCGGCCTAGCCATGCCCGGTCATCCACTGCAGCGCCCGGACCGTCAGAGCCGACAGGTGAAGGCTGGCCACGGCCAGGCTCAGCCAAAACAAGACCCGCCAGCGCAACTGGGACGTCAGGATCATGGCGCGCGGCACCGTCAGCGCCACCATCAGGCTGCTGAGGGTCACGGCCACTGGGAGAAGGCGCCTCAGCCCAGCCGACAGCCACGGGGCCGGATCCGGGGTCATCAGAGGTCCGGCGCTCGTCCAAAGGGCCGTGATCAACCACAGGAACAGCAGCAGGAGGGTGGTGAGGCGAGCGGCGCGCTCAGGGGGCGTGACGTCGGTCTGTCCTGGGGTCATGCATGGGCCCCCAGCGGCGTACCGGGCACCTGAACCCAGCCCGCCACAGGCCGGAGGCCGGTGCCGCGCCAGGCCACGGCGCCCGCGTGCAGCCGGGCCGGGCCTTCGGCCTCCCCCCGGTGCCGGGCCAGGGCGTAGGCACTCAGGTGCAGGGCCACCGCCCGGAGCGGCACCAGGGCGTCCACCTGGGCCAGGAGGCGCGCTGCGGCGGTGTCCGGCGCCCCCTGGTGCGCCTGCATCCAGGCCTGGAAGACCGGGGTGACGTGCCCCGCGTCCAGGGCCAGCGTCCGGGCGACCGGGGCCACCGGCTGAATCAGGGCAAAGGTGGGGGCCTTCAGGGTCACCGCCAGGTCATCCCGCGCAAAACTGGCCTGCAACTCCAGGCCGCGCGCTTCGCGCGTTACCTCGTCGATCAGGACCGCGCGGGTGGCCAGGACGAGCAGCGCGGCGTGAATCTCGGCCTGGCGCACGCCGGCCTGGGCCAGCTCGGCGGCCAGCTTGGCACTCCCCTGCCGGAGGGCATGCATGTGGAGGGCGGTCAACTCGGGAACAGGGGTTATCAGGGTCATGGGGCTCCAGAAGGGCTCAGTGTCGGACCAAGGCACCTGATCCGCTGCCCGGGACGGTGAAGGCGCGAGACGGCGAAGCGCAAGTCGGCCGCACGTCTTCGACCCCTCACGCCGCGGGCAGCACTTCTTCGGCGATGCGCTTGAGCAGGCCCGCCCGACTGGCCTCTTCGATCAGGCCGCGCGCGTCCCGGGGGCAGCAGTGCGGCACCGCCGTGACGAACGCCGCTTCCAGCACCGCGTCTCTCAGGCTCAGGCCGTCCTCGACACAGGCGCGGGCTTCCTTGAGGAGCGCAATCGTCTTGCGGGCGTCCATCGGGCGCACCAGCAGCCCCTCCGCGTCCGCCGCAATGGCGTAGGTGAGGTCTTCGAGTTCATAGCCCAGCTGCGCCAGCCGCGCGTCACCCGCCACCGCCTCGTAGATCGGCATCACCGTCTCCACGTCGGGGCGGTCGTAATCGATCACCAGATCGATGCGGGACAGCAGCGCTGAATCCAGGGTCTGGGCGGTCTGGAGGTGGTCTTCGCCCATGTTGGTGGTCAGCGCCCAGACGAGGTGCGGCTTGGGGCAGAAGATCGCCTCGCCGGTCGGCAGGTCCAGCATGTAGTAGCGTGCGCCCGGGTCCGGCAGGGTGGCCTGCAGGAAGGCCGGGCGCTCTGCGTCGGCGAGCTGGTCGAGCGCGGGCGCCAGGACCGCGCGGGCGTCCTCGTAACTCAGCTCGTCCATCGCCCCCACCAATACCTGCAGGTGCTCGGCGTGATAGCGCAGGATCTCGTCGATCTGCAGCACAGTGGGGCGCGACTTGGCCAGCACGAAGGCGCGGGCCAGGGGTCCGTCCACCCACTCGGGGCCATTCACCCCGGGGGTGATGGCGCCGATAAAGTCGCGGTCCTCGATACCGGGGGCGCCGCGCATCTTCACGACGGCCGCGCCGGTTTCCAGGACCAGACGCTTCACGGTCTCGGTCTTGAAGGTGCCGGGCGGGCCCACCAGCAGCGCCGCGCCGCCCCGGCGGGTCAGGCGGCGCAGCCGGGCCAGGGGGCTGCTCGCAGCGGCCGTGGGTGTCTCCCGCGTGCCGAGCAGCTGCTTCATCAAGGCTGAGGGCGGTACGGGCTGCAACCCAGAGAGGTTGACGGCACCTTTCGTGATCTCACTGGCGTCCAGCTTCGCTTTGAGTTCGTAGTACGCATGATCCGACAGTCGCAGCAGGGCTTCGCGCACGCTGACGTCCGCGGACGGGAGGGGCTTGAGGGCGGCAATGGCCACAGGGGCGCCCGTCAGGCCCGCCAGGGTGCGCAGGGCCGCCAGGGTCTCCGGGTGCTGCCCCAGCACCACGGCCTCGGTCAGGGCCAGGACCCAGGGGGCCGAGGCGCTGTCGAGGCTGTCGCCGCTCCACAGGCGGCCCGCGCCCATATCCGTGCTGGCCACGGTTTTCAGGCCACCCGCCTTCCCACTGGAGGGAAAGCGGATCCGCAGGGTGCGGCCGCTCTGCTCCACCTGCACCTGACCGGTCAGGAGCATGGCGGCGGCATACCCAATGCCGGGCCCGTAGTACCGCTGGCTCCCCGAAGGGCCACGGGGGCTGACCAGGTGCGTGGGCACCTGCTGGCGGCGAATCAGGCCCAGGAAAAAATCCTCGTTCTTGTTGAAAGCGGCGCTCAAGTTGATGGTCATGCTGTGCCAGAACCCCGCGCCCGCGCGGGGTGAAGCCTCCTCCTGAGGCGGCATGCTCTACGCTGGGCGGGTGATCTCCCCTGTGTCGCTGCACTTCGAGCCGCCAGAACCGCCCGGCGAGCGCGACTGGCCCCCTTACGTGCGGTTGACGTATGGCGCGTACCTGCACGTCTACACCTCCGCGCCGTTGACCACCGAGCCGCCGTATCCAGAAGAACACCTGGGACGGCTGATTCGGCTCGGGTATCACGTCCTGGGCCTGCTGACAGAGCAGACCGGTCGCCTGTCGGATGAAGCGGTCCTGGCCGTCGCCGTCCTCAAGGATCTTGAAGAGGAGCGGCAAGTTCGGCCAGCGGGCAGCGAGGTGGCCACGCTGCTGGAGGAGATCCAGGCCTTGCTGGTGGCGCGACTGCGCACCCTTAGCCTGCCCACCGGGGCCGGGCTGTACAGCGCGGCGGACGCGGCGGCGGTCGTGGCCCGGTGGGCCGAGGAAGCCGAAACGGTCTACACGGAGACCGCGCGCCTGATGCAGGCGTACTTGGAAGAGGTGCGGGGCATCATGGCGATGCGCAGCGTGACCCTGGTGCGCCGGGCCCACACCGTGGTGGAGCAATCGCCCAGCGAGGTCCACCAGGCCGCCATCTCGCAGGTGCAGGCCCTGCTGGAGCGCCTGGAACGGGGTGAGCTCAAGGTCACCGAAGTGCAGATGGTCGAGCGGGGCCGCTTTCAAGAGATCACCCTGAAGGGCTGGCGGGATGAGGCCACCACACCGCACGTCTCTCCAGAAACAGTTGGTCCGGAGTGCATCTGAGCGCGACCGGCTGGAGCGGCGCTACTCATCCACCAGGGGCGTGATGCCCGGCGAGACCAGACACTGACGGGCTGGCGGGAGACTCTGCCTCTTGCCGCGCCTGTTCCGCCCGGATGGTCTCGGCCAGCGCATCTGCAGGCACGTCGAATGCCGCCCAATGGTTGCGGAAGCAACGCTGATGGCGGGACCCTGCCGCCGCCCGGTCTGGTTCCAGATACCAGCGGATGCCCACCCCGTTCTCGCTGACCGCAGTGGGAGAGGCCCCGGTGCCCACGGCCACTGCGGCGCCCACCGCGCTGCCAGCGGGCCTGGTGTGGAGGTATGCGTCCCCGCTCACCCCAGGCCCAGCTGGATTGAATGTGACCGTGCCGGCCCATCCCAGATGCTTCAAGACCCGCTTCAGGTACCGCGTGGCGTCCTGCCGCAGGGCCGCCTTGGCCGCTTCATTGAAGTGGAAGCCCCGGTCCGCGTCGGTGTAATACCCGAGCAGGACCTCACCGGACTGGCTCCGCTGCACACGGGCCTGCCAGGTCTGGGCCCGGCGGCGCCACTGGGTCTGGTTTGCGAGCCCCGCAAAGCGCCCGGTCTGGTCGTCTGGCGTCAACAGCTTGAGCAGGTGAGCACTGGGCCGTGCAGCGTCTGGATTGTGCCGCTCAGAGAGGGGGTCGTACACCACCAGGTGCTCACCCCCTGGCAGCGGCTCGGAAAGCAGCGCATACGGCACCACAGAGGCGCTGACCCGGCCCCCAGGATGCCCACAGACCACATAGGCTTCCCGTTCGGCCAGCTCTAGATGAACCAGGATGAACCCCGCTTTCAGGTGCCGCCTGAGATGGGCTTTCAGGGTGTCCTGCAGCGAATGATCGGCGGGATGAACCAACAGATGCGGCATGGCTGGGCCGCCACCGCCGCGCCTGGTGGCGGTGACGTCTGGACCGCCCCCAGCGGGTTATTCGGCCCCTTTGCCTGACTTGGCGCTGCGTTTTCGTGGTGCAGTTGTGGCCTTGCGCTTCCGAGAAGGCTTTGGCCCGTCCTTGTCCCCGGCGGCGCTGCTGCCTTTCCTCGCCCTGGGCTTTGTGGGGGTCCAGACCCCTTGCACGATGGCATCGGCGTCGGCCTCCGTCAGGTCGGCGGGCAGAACCTCCGGCGGCAACGGCACACTTTGGCCACAGCGCACCAGGTGGGGCCCACTCGCTGTGGCCCGCAGGCGCGTCCCCGCCAGGTGCGGCAAAGGCAGGCTCGGCGCGTCCCGGGACGCCTTCCTGATGGTCGGGGCCAGGCCCTCGGTCCAGAAGCGCGTCAGGTAGGCCACCCGCGTCGTCTCTCCAGCGGCCACATCATCCAGGCCCGCTTCCATGGTGGCCGTGAAGTCCCTTTCCAGCACCTCGGGCACCTGGCGGGCCAGGTACGTTGTCACGAGCAACCCCACCGCGCTCACCCCCAGGTGCCGCCCCACCGGGCGGACGTACTCACGCGTCTGCAAGGTACTCAGGGTCTGCGCGTACGTGCTGGGCCGCCCGATGCCTGCTTTCTCCATCGCCTGCACCAGCGTCGCTTCGGAGTACCGCGTCGGTGCGGACGTCTTCTTCCCTTCCGGGGGGCGGGCCTTCAGGGGCACCCGCTGCCCTTCCTGGAGCTTCGGCAACGTCTGATTCTCCTGATCCTCGTCATCGTCCTGAAGCAGTTGCAGGTACCCAGGTTCTTTCAAGACTCGCCCTTGGGCCGTCAGGGTCGCCGCGCCGCAGGTCAGGGTCACGACCGTCTTGTCGAACACCGCGTCGTGCATCTGGGAGGCTACCGTTCGCTGGTAGATCAGGGTGTAGACCGCCAGCTCATTCCCGCTGAGGCCCACGGTGTCTGGGGCCCGCCAGGTGGTGCCAGCGGGCCGGATCGCCTCGTGCGCTTCCTGTGCGTTCTTGTTCCGGGTGGCGTACTGCCGGGGCTGGGCGGACACAGCGGCCGGTCCAAAGAGGCGCGTTGCCTCCCGCCTCGCCTCGGTGAGCGCTTCGTCTGACAGCGCCGGGGAATCGGTCCGCATGTAGGTGACATAGCCGCCTTCGTAAAGCTTCTGGGCCAGATCCATGACCTGTTTGGCGCTGAGCTTCAGCCGCCCCCCCGCCTGCTGGAGCGTGCTGGTGATGAAGGGTGGCGCGGGCCGCGAGCGGGTCTCGCTGACCTCCACCCGGGTCACCGCCGCGTCCTTGCCGTCCAGATAGGTGCTCAGGGCCTGCGCCTGCTCGTCGGTCATCTCCAGCACCTGCGCGCCCTCTTTCAGCTCGCCGTCCTGGGTGTAATCGCTGGCCTTGGCGATGGGCAGGCCCGCTGGATGGTCCTGGCTGCGCACGTGCGTGACGATGGCCGTGAACTTGGGCCGGGTCAGGCCGTCGGCGCGGATGACCCAGAAGGTGGCCGGGCGGAAGCGCATCCGGGCCATCTCACGCTGCGCCAGCAGCATTAGGGCGGCACTCTGCACCCGGCCCGCACTGAGTTTCCCGCCCACGCTGGTCCAGAGGAGCGGGCTGACCCGGTAGCCCACCAGCCGGTCAATGACGCGCCGCGCCTCCTGAGCGGCCACCAGGCGCAGGTCCAGCGGCCGGGTGGATTGGAGCGCCTTTTGCAGGGCGTCTTTGGTGATTTCGGTGAACACCATGCGCACCGGATCGTCGACCTTTAGCAGGCGACTGAGGTGATAAGAAATCGCCTCCCCTTCGCGGTCCATGTCGGAGGCGAAGAGAATCCGGTCCGCTTTCGCCGCCAGCCCCTGAAGCTCTTTGACGGTGGCGCGCTTGCTGGCCGGCACCACATAAATGGGCGAGAAGGTCTCTGGGTTCACCCCGAGGGTGGCCCAGGGTTCGGCGCGGTAGCGCTCAGGAATGTCCGCCTTGGTGCTGGGCAGGTCCCGGACGTGGCCGAGTGAGGCGCGCACGACGTAGCCGCCCCCGAGATACCCGGCGATCTTCCGGGCTTTCGCGGGGCTCTCGACAATCACGAGGGTGGCCATGCCTTCAGGGTAGTGGCGCGGGGCTCAGGTCAGTGTGCACTTGAGCCCCGCGCCGGGCCGATCACGTCTGTCTACTTTGTGGGCAACGCGTTGGCCGGGCAACCCGTGACTGGCGTGATATCGGTCACGCTGCCCGGGAGCACAATGCCCTGGGCGTCCGTGGTCTGCTCTTGCCCTTTGCCTGGCTTGCCGGTCCGGGGGTGAAGCACCAGTTGCCGGGACCCACTGGTGACGAGCAGGCCGCAGTACACGCCGGCGCCAGTGATGACCCGGACGTAGGCGGCGGGCGGGGGATCAGGCTTCACCGAGAGCAGCACCAGCAGCGCGTAGAGCAGCAGGGCCCCGACCGTGACCGAAATCCACCGCCGCGACCAGGTCAGGTGCCCACGAATGGCGTCGATGGTGGTGTACCACCGCTGCTCGAGTTTGGCGGGATCCGTGCTGCCCGTGGCCCATGGGGTTGAGGTGGCCTGAACAGCAGAGAGGGTGGCCGCCGCAGAGGTCAGCAGGATGCTGACCAGCAGCGTCACCCCGAGCCAGTAGGTGTCAAACCGGCCAAGCAGGAGGCGCCCGTCCAGCGCCGCCGTGCCGGCTGTGACCCCTGCCACCGCGAGGAGCCCGCTGAGTGTGCTCAGGCCCGCCAGCCAGGCCGCCGCTGCCTTTTGGACGGTGGGCAGTTCGTCGTGAACGGCCGTGCGGGAAAGGGCCACCCAGGGCGGTTCGTCTGGGGGCAGGGTGGCGGGCGCGGCCGGGAGAGGCGCGGCCGGGCGCCAGAGGAGCTTCCAGAGCCAGGCCAGCATCAGCGCACCGGGAGGTGGTCCACACCGGAATAAACGGCGCCGCAGCCAGCACCGTCGTGGTGCCCGCAGCTGCACGCCGCTGTGAAGGGGAGGTCAGCGACCGTCCAGGGACTGTGCCGGAGGGTCTGTGGCCTGAGGCGGAGGCGCGCCGTCACTGATTTGCTCCTCACGGCCGTGGCGCTCATGCTGGGGGAGATGACCGCTCGCGTGGCCACGGCCTGAACGGGATGGCCGCAACGCCTGCACTCGCCGATCAAGGTGGCCCGCCGGCCGTAGCTGTCCGGCTGTTCCTTCCAATGCCATCCGCTGCGTTGGTCCACTGTGTAGGTCTGCTGTGCCATCGCTCCTCCTGGGCGATGCTCAGCTTGCACCGAAGGGCGTTAGCAAGCCGTTAATCCGGGCTCGGACGTACACGGACCGGTTGCGCCTGCGGCACGGTCCACAGGTCACCCTGCCCCTGCAGAACCTGCAAGGGAAAAGCGCTCTGTGTGTCTTTCGTCAGAAGCGCGCGCAGCTCGGCCAGGGCGGCGTCCTCTGGCAGGCGCGCCAGCAGGGCAGCGCTGGTGGTCACGCCGGCCGGCACCACCACCTGAGCGGCATGCAGGAGATCACATAGTTGCTGACCCCGCTGAAAGACGGCGGTCTGGTGGCCGCGGATGTCCCAGGCCTGCTCTGGCGGCACTGTGAAGGGAATGTCTTCAGCCCCACCTTAAACTGGCCCAGGCGCCAGACTGCCTGGCCGTCAGAGCCTGCAGCGCGGGCGGTTTCGAAGGCCTGGCGGGTGGAGTGAGCGTAGACGGCGCAGACCAGGGCGTTGGCGTCGGTCGGCGTCGCGGTCACGAGATCAAAACGAGCGAGCATGTCCGCCCGCTGCACCACTTACGCGGTGGCCTCATTTGGCTCTTCAGGCGCAGCGGCCGGCAGCCAATTCAGCGCCTGTAACTCGGCTTTCACAACACCAAACTCGGGGCGGTCTTGCACAAGGCGACCCCATTCAGATGCCAGATGGGGCCATGGGGCAGCGGTCGCCAGGAACAACTGACGGAGACGAGGCGGGGCGCTGTAGGACGAATAGATCTGGTCATTGGTCTCAGCGGCCCTCAGAGCGCGGCGTAGATCGCCCTCAGACAAGTGAGGCACCAACGCCCGAATGCCGTCCAGTAGTGGTCCAACGTCTCTGAGCGCATTCACCTGCTCCAGCCGTTCCAATGTCAGCGACACCAGGTCCTGCCTGGGGTGGACCAGCAGCAGCTGGGACAGTTCGTCGGCTGGAAGGGCTGCCAGACGCGCACGGGCCAGGGTATGGAGCGCGGGCACCCGCAACGCGTCCAGCAGGGCAGCCGCCGGGCTGGCCGGCACCTGCTGGATGAACGCGCCCAGCCGGATGCGGTCTGCGTCCGACACCCGCGGCCACAACTCCGGATCCAGGCCGAGCAGTTCAATGACGTGCGGGAGCGCCGCAGCGTCGGCCGCCGCCACGCGGGTCGGCCAGGCCTCCGCCATGGCCGCCTGATAGAGGTCAAAGCGCCGGGCTTTCGCGGCCATCAGGACCTGACGCGACCGCAATCGGGGGACGTCCGGTGTGGTCGCCAACGCCTGTTGCAGATACAGCTTCACAATCTGACTGACCAATACGTCTTTCCCACGGTCCAGGTATTTGGCACCGAGATAGACCGCGACCTGATCGGCGTCCAGCGGGAAGGCTGGCCCGGCCACCTCCGCTTTAAGTTGCGCCAAGGCACTCCGGCCCTGCACAGGCGGATGGGTGAACAGCGCCCGGGTGGCGGCCACCAGGTAGGCCCGGATCTGTTCTGGCGAGGGCTCATATAGGGCGCCGTCCAGGGTCAGCGCCGGGTGCGCACACCGGTGCCGGTCTTCTCGAAGGCGTTTCAAGTGTTCAGCTTCGGTGGGGCTGAGAAACTCATAAGCGTCCTGCGCCCGCTGGAGAATGCCCGCTTCAAAGGCCTGGAGCCTGGAGACATCCCCGGCCTGAATCCAGCCGTCCAGCTGATCGATTTCGCTGCGCGCCTGACCATCGCCACTGGCCGCCAACTCCCGAATCTTCCTGATGATGTCGAAGTTGACGGCCACCCACAGACTCAGCACGGCGGCCCGGAGGGCACCCGCGCGCAGGGCGCGGACGCTTTCATCCACGTATTTCCGGGTGTCCGGGGTGCGAACCTGCAAGGTGAGTTCGTCCAGGTCGTGCAGCGAGGTCACGGCTCAGTGTAATCAGCCGGCGGCCGCTGCTTGGGTGGTCAGGCCAGACTCAGAGTTGACACCGCAGGCGCAAGCCAAGGGCCGACCCAGGCCTGGGGCAACAAACAGAAATACGCGGCCCGGCGGGTGGTCGGCTCGATCAGGGTGCCATCGGCGCGAACCAACCAGGTATGCGGCACCCACCCGAGCCCGGGCATCCAGGCGTACCCCAGGTGCGCGGCGGTGGGCCGAGCGTGCGGGGCGCGCGGGAGGTCAGCTTGAACCTCGACTGGTCCGGTCCAGAAGTGACCCCAGGCCGCCGGAACAGGGAGGGACGCCTGGATGGGGCGGTGCTCGGGCACCTCAGGGGGTGGGGCGCACGGCTGAGGTCCAGGGGCGGCACGGAGGTGATGGAGGGTGGCCAGGGCTGAAGGTCGCATGGCTTCAGCCTGCTCAGCGGGAGGGTTTGGCGCCTTAGCCCAACCCAGAGGCACAGGACAACAGGCTGGCGTGCCAGTCCATGCTAGAGAAGCCCTGCACCACCTTCAGCCCAGCTTTGACCTCTATGATGAACGCTTGATGTCCAGCCGCCCCGCGCCTGCCCTATCCAAAGCAGAGCACCTGCGCCAACTCCGAAAAGTCTATGGCCCCCTCAGTCCTGCCTTCGTCGCCGACGAACTGGCCTGCCCCCTGGACCAGGCCGTCCAGGCTCTCTACGGCTCAGCGGCGCCCCAGCACTGCTGGGTCCGCGTGGGCGATCTGGCGGCACTCGCCGGGGTGAAGACGAGCGAGGTGCTCCGCTGGATCCGGGCGCACCACCTCCCCACCTTGACCAGCGGCGCACCGCCACGCCCGGCGGCGGCGCTGCTTCATCTCGCGGACGCTGCCTACTTTCTTCAAGGGCGGCCCTGGGCGTGGCCCCACCCCGCCTGGGCCTTCCTGCCGCGCTGGCCGGCTCCACGGCTGAACAGGCCTGCGGCGATTCAGGGCACCGAAGTGGATTGGCAGCTGGCCCGGCAGGCGACCTGGCCGATGACGGTGGAACGGCTGGCCGATGCGGTCTACGGCAATCGGCGCGCAGAGACCGTGCAGCGCACCGTGCGCCTCCTGCGCAGTTGGGAGAAGCAGGGCCGAGTCATCTGCTTTGCCAAGGGCCTCTACGACCTGGTGCGGCCGGAGTTGATCCTTGACCCAGCCCTTTATGGCCGGGGGGTGCTGCCTAAGGTCAGCACACAGACGCTCCGTGCGCACCATCCGGAGGTGGGGCACTGGCCATCCGCCCCGCTGGCCGCCGCCTGGCGCGCGTACAGTCAACTGTACGGGGCTGCCTTGCTCCCGGTTCTGGACCGCCGGGAGCCGACGTTTCTGGAGTACCTGATGGTCCGGCAGCTGCATCCGACAGAACGGAATCTTCAGCTGGACGCCCGGTACGAGGCGCTGTGCCAGACGACGACCTTGTACCGCCTGGCTACAGCGCCGCTGGCCCCTGTTGAAGCCAGGAACACAAGCCCGGTGACGGTGGAGAATGTGGCGGCGGGGGTGGTGGATTTCCAGGCGCTGGTGGCGGCCACCCGTCAGAAACTCCAGCGCGACTTCGAGCGGGGCCGGGCGACCAGGCGGCTGTCCTGATGGGTTACAGAGGCGCCCTGCACGCGTGAATCTGCTGGATGGCTGAGCGGTAGGTCGGCGAGAGCCCGATAGGCCGGTCCGGGTTGAGCCAGTGGCCCTTGATCACATAGCCAGCTTCTGGAGTCACCTCGTCTGGCCAGTCCAAGGCGAGGCGGACCGGCTGTCCAGTCGCCACCAGAAAATGGCGCAGCGGGTCAGGGGCAGTGACCTGCTCTGCGGGCACCACGGTGAACTGCACGGCCGGACTCACGCCTCGCCACAGGTCGGGGGCCAGGGACACGACGTGCAGGTGCTCCGCGTTCTCCTCGGCACTCAGCCAGCCGGGGACACCTTCGGCGGCCAGCTGGAGCCGAACCAGTTCAAGGGCCACGGTTGACGTCAGCGGTGGCCCATTGGTAGGGATGGTGTCGTCGGGCACGCCCTCAGCGTATCCCTAAGGTCAGGCGACGGGCGGCGCGCCCTTTTCTTCCAGCAGCGCTCGCAGGCCCGCCTCGTCCAGGACCGGCACTTTGAGTTCCTGAGCTTTCTCCAGCTTGCCGCCCCCATCTTCTCCAGCGACCAGGTAGCTGGTCTTCTTGGTCACGCTGCCGGAGACCCGACCCCCGTACCGTTGGAGGTGGGCCTTGAACACATCGCGCGACTGCGACAGGCTCCCAGTAATGACGAAGGTGAGGCCTTCGAGTTGCGCCCCAGCCTGGACGTTTTCACTGGGACGCGGCGTGACCCCGGCTTCTGTCAAGCGAGTGATGAAGGCCTGCATGGCGGGGTCGGCCAAGCCGGAGACGATGCTCTCGGCCGTTTGAAGCCCGACATCCGGGATTTTGGCCAGGTCGGCGGCTGTCGCCTGCTGCAGTTCTGCGAGTGAGCCGTAGACCCGCGCGACCCGGGTACTCGTGCCTTCCCCCACAAAGGGCAGGCCCAGGGCACGGATGAAGCGCCAGAGCTCCTGGGTCTTGCTGGCCTGAATCTCAGCGACCAGCTTGTCGGCGTTCTTGCGGCCCACCCGGCGGACGGCGCCGGTGGTGGTCTCCCCCATTTCAAGATGCTCGACCTGTTCTGCAGTGAGGGCATACAGGTCGGCAGGGTCCTTCACCAGGCCACTGGCCACCAGTTGCTCGACCAGACGCTCACCCAGGCCTTTGATATCCAGCACGTCACGCGAGGCGAAATACCGGACGCGGAGAGTGGCTTTCGCTGGGCAGACCGGATTCGTGCAGAACGTCCCAGCCGCGCCTTCATGCCGCACCGCCTCATGACTGCACACGGGGCAGTGGGTCGGAAAGGTATACGGCTCGCTGCCCTCTGGGCGCTGTTCCAGCACCACGTTCAGCACTTCCGGAATGATGCCGCCAGACTTGTGCACCCGCACGGTGTCGCCTACCCGCAGGTCCAGTCCACGAATGAAATCCTCGTTGTGCAGCGTCGCGCGGCTCACCGTGCTGCCTTCCAGCTGCACCGGACGGAGTTCGGCGACCGGCGTCAGCTTGCCTGTGCGGCCCGTCTGGATGGTGATGGCTTCGACCACGGTTTGTTCGATGTCGGCAGGGAACTTGTAGGCAATCGCCCATTTTGGTGCCCGGCTGGTGAAGCCCGCTTCGCCTTGCAGGCGCAGGTCATCCAGCTTGACCACGGTGCCGTCGGCGTCAAAAGGCAGCTTCGCCCGGTCCGCTGTCATCGCCTGGTGGTAGGCGGCGGCCGCCGCACTGCCCACCACGCGCTGGGTGTAGATGCTGGTCGGAAAACCTTGAGCTGCCAGCCATTGGAGCACCTCAAATTGAGTCTTGACCTGGACCCCATCATGCTTGCCAAAGGCATAGAGGATGACACTGAGGCTCCTGCGCCTGGTTTCCTCCGGGTCCTTCTGGCGGAGGGCCCCGGCGGCCCCGTTGCGGGGATTCTTCAGCAGGGGGCGGCCTTCTTCCTCCGCGGCCTGGTTGTACGCCAGGAAGGCGGCCTTGCTCATATAGACCTCGCCGCGCACCTCCAGTTCACCTTTCAGGTTCGGCACCTGGGTGGGAATGCCCGGAATCTGCAAGACGTTCGCCGTGACCTTCTCGCCGATTTCGCCGTCGCCCCGTGTGGCGGCCCATTGCAGCTCGCCATCAACGTAGTACAGGTTCACACTCAGACCGTCGATCTTCAGCTCGCAGGTGTAGGTAAACGGCTGACTGCCGACGGGGATGTTCAGCGCCCGCGCCACGCGCTCGTCGAAGCCGATGAGTTCCTCATCACTGAACGCATTGTCCAGGCTGGTCATGGCGGTGGGGTGCCGCACCTTCTCGAACAAGGTGCTGGGTCGGCCGCCCACGGTCTGGGCTGGGCTGTCAGCGGCGCTCAACTCCGGATGCTGCGCTTCAAGTTCGCGCAGTTCGCGGACCAGCCTGTCGTACTCGGCATCAGAAATGGTGGGGGCGTCCTCTTCGTAGTAGCGGCGGTTGTGCTCGGCCACCTGGGCGCTGAGCTGCTGGTGACGATCGGCAAGGGTCTGGGTCATGAGGCTCTCCTATCGTAGGCGCGTCCCGTGAGTCGGGCGTCCTCAGATGGCGCACCTCTGAACGGTACGTTCAGGGGTGAGAGTCTCCCTCTTCAGCGAGGCCCTAGCACCGCATCATTGCCCCCGTTCTCAGCCAGCGACGGCCTTAGAGGACCGCTGCCCTCTCCCTTTCCTGGCGCCCTGAGCAGCAGTTTTGAAGGCTTACACCCCCACCCGTTTGTAAAACAGTGGCTCCGGCTGCCCGGACAGCATGTCCAGATGCCGCAGAGGCAGAAGGAAATACGACGACATGGGGGTCAGCTGCTCCAGCTGTTCCAGAGGCCAGTCGGTGAAGAAGGTCTGCATGGCAGCGCACTGCGGCTCGTCTGAATTCAGCGCCAGCAGCACGGCACCGGCCTCATCCAACAGGCGGTGATGCCAAAACGAACCCTCATCTGGTGTCAGGTCGAAGGTCAGCGCGGCGGCCGCGGGATGCATCTCTCGCAGCAGGGCGGCCAGGCGGGCCGCGCGGCGGCCCTGTCGTTGGGCGTCTACCGCCGCGCTGACCTCGGTGGCCACGACAGTCTCAAACACCTGACTCGGTCCAGGGGTCAGCTGAATCTGGCCAGTGCACCGGTCGGCGTGCGTCAGATCCTGCCTGTTTGGCTGTTCCCGGATCATGGTGATCTGGGGACGCACCACGCCACCGTCAGGCAGGCGATAGAACACGCCCTGCGCGTCCGCGTCTAAGCAGATTCCAGGTGGCAGGTGAAGCTCGGCACTGAGAGTCAGGTGAATGGCAATGGAGGCTGCAGGGCGCTCAGACATTTCAAACTCCTTGATGTTGACCTATCTAGTGGGATCGGGGAGCGCGCGCAGGTCCAGCAGTTGCATGATGACGGCCGGCGGTAATGCCTGCAGGGGCCAGTGCACTCGCAGGCCAGTGTCGGCATCCGTGCCGCACAGATGCAGGGTGTACTGCCTCTGGTTCCGCTCCTCGTGGCGAAAGAGTTGGAGGTGCGGAGCGGCCAGACGGCACTCAACCCGGTACGCCTCGTGATGCCTGGCCACGATCTCCTTGTACTGACTGGGTGTCGTGAAGAGCCCAGGGCGCAGCGGGTCACGCGGCCGGTCGGCCCGGTCAAAGGCCAGGGTGATGGTGACGCCTTCCGGCAGATTCCGGCACACAAAATCCAGCAGTGCGGCCACACTCAGCGCTTCGGCCAGTGTGTCGTACCCCGCCCAGGGAAACGGATATTGGTAGAGGGCAGAACTCAGCATGAGGACCTCGGGCTTGATGGAATGGGGTCTTTGGTCAAGCGGCGCGCTCGCCCTGGCGAGCGCGCCTCCGCGCGCGTGAGACCTAGCGCTGACCTTGGTTCACCGGTTTGGCGGGCGCTCCACCACACCACGGGGTCAACTGCGTCTCTACGGTGGCTCTGAACTCATCGTCGCGCCCATACACAAAGCTGGCACCGGGCTGCAGCACGTCGCCGTCGGCAAAGAATTGGCCGTTGACTGTTCGGAACGCCGCGCCACAGTCCAGTTCCAGGGTGCCGTTGCCGTAATCGAGAATGGTCACGTCGACGGAAACAGGCCGGCCGATCTGCCGCGTTCCTGCCACGCAGTGCCGGGTCAGGCGGAACCGTGCCTGGCGCAGGCCACTCACAGGCTCACCTGCGGCGTTGCCCCGTGCACTTCAGTCATGGCCGGTCTGCTGAGCAGGTACGAGTTCACACGGTGTCCTGAACGAAATGTCCATGGAAAGGGACGCGCTGGTGCTGTCCAAGTTTATGCCTCCAATGGCAGCCGCATCACGTGGCCGCCGCTCACCTCAACGTAGTGGCGCAAGGGTGCAAGATGCGAAGTCGGCACCCTCCTTTTCCTCAGTTCTGGGCCACGCTCACCGGCACGCCAGCCCGGCTTACTGCCTTATGCGCCGCCTCATCGACACTGCCGTCGTGGTTGGCGATGACGGTCATGGCCGTGATGGGAACCGCCATGAACAGGGCGTGCTGAAACATAGGGGTCGGGAGGCCTGTGCGCCTGGGCGTCAGTTCGTAGGGCCCGCTCTTCAGGCTGCGGTGCGTCAGGCCGCCACTGGGCTCGGGAACGACCCAGTGCAGGCCGGCGCAGTCGTCACCGGGTCGATGCCGGGCATTCGGGCAGAGCAGGCCGCTGTCTGCACTGACGGCCTGGGCGTTGACCACACTGCCTTTGGCATGCACGAGGATCAGCAGACTGGCCCCGGTCAGGCCGGTCAGATCCACCGTCCTGGGCACCTTCCTCGAGACGCCCATCACGCGGGCCTCTTCAATAAAATCGGCCGGGTACGGATAATGGGCGGCGCCCACCAGGTCAATCAGATGCTTGATCCCACGTTCGTCCACGATGGTGCTGACCCCCTGAGCACTGAGGCCCAGTTGCGCTGGATCGACAGGCACAGGCGGGTCGTGCAGGAACTGTTCCAGCGGCATGCCGGTGAGGCTCAGGCCGCACTCGGCGTAGATGCTGCCGGCCGTGCGGCCCGGCCCACATTCACGGGCGCCGCCGTGGGCGCGGAGGCCCACGTGGGCGAGGGGATTTTGGCTGGGATGAAGTGGAGTGTGTGTCATGGCCCTGATCTGAAACCGGCTGGGGGCGCTGGCCCCAGCCGGTGACGCTCCTGCTGGCTCCCTTACCGGGCGCCCAGCCGGACCCGGCCTGTGGGGGGTGGTGCAGGGAGGCGGGGCGCCGGCGTGACCGCAACAGGCACTGGACTGCTGAGTGCCGGTGACGCTGGAGTGCCGTCGAGTGACGGGCGGTCCGCCACTTCTCCACCTAGCGCCTGCACCAGATCGCTCAGCGGCACGCCGCGTTCCCGGGCCAGGCGACGGACTTCCTCTGCCAGGATGTCCAGAGGCGGCAGGCTTAATAGGGTCTGGGTGCCGGGCAGAGCCGTCAAGCTGCCCAGCACCGTTCGGGTGAGGTCGCCTGACCGTTGGGTGCGCACCCCCTTCAGGTGAGCGTCGGTGAAACGCTCACCTGCGGCCGTCACCTCGCTGTAGGCCACCAGGGCGCGGGAGCGGTACACCTCGTCCAGGTTGGCAATCTTCTCGGCGGTGCCTTCGGCGATCTTGCGGTCCTGGATGCCGTCCAGCAATTCATCCGGCAAGTTCATCAGCCGCAGGCGCTGCTTGACGGTGGCGACCGGCACCCCGAAGTCCTTGGCCAGGGCATTCACGTCGGCATAAACACCGGCCTGCATCACCGCGTGCCAGGCGCGGGCCTCCTGCACAGGGTTGCTGGACCGGGCCGTGTTGGCGATTGCGCGGGCAGCAGCCAGTTGCGCGCCACTGCCATCGGTGATCAGCGCGGGCACGTGGGTTAGACCGAAATGCCGCGCGCTGTAATCGCGCCGGTTGCCTTCCACAATTTCGTACCGGAAGGCCGGATCAGTGCTGGCCCGCAGCAGTACGCTCTGCAGCACGCCGACCGTGCCGACCGACTTGATGACCTGCTTGGCCTCGCCCGGTTTGATCTCGGCCAGGGCAACGGTCTGGGGTGTGGTGTCGAGGGGCTGGGCGAACAGGCTGGGTTGAATGACGTCCATGTGGGGAACCTCCGGAATTACGACGCTCTGAGCGTGGCGGGTGCTGAAGTGGACAACGCAGTCCAGAAGGACCCAAGGTAGGCGCGGGCGCCCAGGAAGAAGGCGGCCTGATCGGCGCTGCCGTCTGGATACACCTGGCTCAGGGCGTTCAGGTCGACTTGCTTGGCTGGAAGGAAGAGTCCGGCGACCGGCAGGCAGTGACGTTTCACCGCCATGTACCCGGCGGCCCAGGCGATGCTGGCGTCTGGTGGCCGTGGGGCAGACCAGACCGGAGGCAAGGCCAGATGGGCAGGCAGTTCCCGGGCCAGGCGGGCAGCGTCTTCGCGAGTGCGGATCAGGACGTCGACCAGGTGCAGGGGGGTGCCGGCCCAACCGCGCACCCGATAGCCCGGCGGGCCGTACACCTGACAGGTGACGGACGCGGGCAGGGCGCGCAGCAGGCCCCGGATTTCGGCCTGTTGTTCCGGTGTGGGCTTGAGGGCAACGGTGCGGTTGGGCATGGGCAGACACCTCCTGCCCGTCCCTGCACCCCACAGAAGTGGGGTGAGGCTGCCTCCGTTGTTCAGGCCTGTGATGGATGGACAACCCCCAGAGGGGCCGCGTCGTGCTACACCCAGGGCATGACCCTTGACAGTGCCGCCCTCATTCAACGTGGCGGTCCATACTCACTCTTTGAGGTCAAACGCATTCTAGAAATCAGCTGGTCAGACCTGGCCTGGGGTGTGCGCGAAGGAGGATTTCGTCACCTCGTTGTTGATGGACGCTATTTTGTTGAAATAAACAGTCTTCTTCATTTTGAACACTGGTCGAGAAGCAAAAGAATTGCTCAGGCACTTCGGGAAGAGCTGGAGGCAGAGAATTTCCCCGAAGACGAAATCAAACATCAACTCGAACTTTTTGAAGGCCCATCGGCTTATAATTTCATATCCGGATGGCAGCCCAAAGAGATTCAAGAATATCTGGAATTTCACGAGACGATCAATCAATTTACATGGTTACTGAAGGTTCGCTACAGTCCAAAACGCGAACTGCGCAAAAGGGCCATGCGTCTTGACAGCATCTTTGCCAACTACTTGCGTAAAAACAAAGTTCAGCTCTCGCGGCTCCAGCGGCTTATGCCCTCAGAGGCACCTGATTCAATGCGGCAGCAGCGAGCCTCAGAAAGCCTACGAAAAGTTTGGTACAACGAGTTAGCATATTTGCAGCCCAGTCCACCAGATGTGATGCATATTGACATGCTTGGCGTCAGTCACAATCTTGAGCGGAGTCAGGACCGCTTGCTGTTTCTCTCGTGGCGTGTCACCCAGGCCTCAGTACCCGACACTTTCCGGCAGGGCTTGAAAAATTTCGGCTGACACGCGAGAACAGGACGCGTCACCCGATGTCCTCGCCAAGCTGACGCGCTGCTTCACCGCACACTTTCCAGAGTTCCGCAAGAACCAAGTCGAGTTGCTCTCCCTGATGGTCCTCGCGCTTCTTGCGGGCAAAGACGTTCGGCATGCTGAACTCGCGGTGCGCTTCCCCGGAAGCGCGCACACCGCCTCCGTCATCCGGCGTGTGGAACGCTTCTTTGACCGTCATCCCATCCAACCAGCCTATGTCGCCCGAGTTGTCCTGACGCTCCTTCCCTCCGCGCAATCACGCGAGTTCATCCTCGACCGGACGAACTGGAAGTACGGACAGACGGATGTGAATGTCCTGCTCCTGGCCGTCATCTGGCGTGGTGTCGCCATCCCTCTGCTCTACGAACTGCTGCCCCATGGGGGCGGCAGCCATACGGAGATCCGGCACACCCTCATGGACGATGCCCTGTGCCTGCTGTCTGCAGCGGACATCCGGGTCCTGTATGCCGACCGCGAATTCGTCGGCTACGACTGGATTCAGGGACTCGCCCACCGTGGGATTCCCATCTGTGTGCGGTTGCGGCGCGACACGCTCATGGACGACTGGACCGCGAAGGACTGGCTGAGTCGCTTGCAGACCGGCTGTGCCGGTCTGCTGGTCGAGGACACGGTGGTCTACGGGCAACCGATGCACGTGGTGCTCACGTACACGCGAGATGGCGAGGCGCTGATCATCGCCAGTAATGTCGGGGCGGTGACGACGATCCAGACGCGCTATCAGCGTAGATTTCTGATCGAGTGTCTCTTCAGGGCGCTGAAAAGCAAGGGCTTCCAATTGGAGGCAACACACATGACGCTCCACGATCACGTGGAGCGCCTGCTGTGCCTGTTGACGCTGACCTACACATGGTGTGTGCTGGTTGGGGTCACGCTGGATTGTCCGAAGAAGGCCCATGGTCGCCGGGCGTGGAGCGTGGTGAAGATGGGCTTGCGGGAACTGGTACGGTCGCTCGGCCGGGACTCAGCCCATCTGGGTGACTTGATTGCCCTCTTGATGCCGTACCACACGAACTCCCCGGAAAGTGTCGGGTACTGAGCACCCAGGCCTACTATGTCGTCTACCATGCATTCAGGGCATACTGTGACGCGCTCAGCGTGCCATTTGATCCAAAAGAGCACCACGCGCCTATGCGGGCGTTTAAAGGCAATAAATTATCGCCCGCTCTTCAGGTCCTTCTGTTCTTTCCCTTCAACCTGTTCTACACGCCTGGCCGTCCTGACCAGGAGCCCACACTCCCCAAGCCAGTGGGCCACGAGCACTTCCAGTACGCGCGGTACCCAAGAGACCGCCAGGGCTCCACTCCGCTTCTGACCCGCCGCGTCTGGATTCGGTTGGGCAAGAGTGCGGCAAACTGGCCTGCGGCTCGGCGGCGCAACGAGCGCTTCATGCTCCCTGACTACCTCTATCACTTTCGCACCTGGGCCAACTACGTCAATATTGACAACTTAGTCGATCTCAAAGGCGGCGGCTTTAAAGCGTACATGGACCTTGATCTAATGACCCTAACGTTTTTTTACGCGGGTTTCGCCGAATTACTGTTCATCGCCCGGTTTGGGGAAGCGGCTTACCTGGCGCTGGCCCAGGACTTTCATGACCGGTTCGTCGCCACTCAACCGGGTCTCAATCAACGGACTGCGCCTTGGCCGCTGGCCGTTCGGCTGCAGATCTATAAACATCTGAAGCTCCTGGATGCTCAAGCCTGGGAACCAAAGCGACCCACTGATCCAAATACGGTTGCGTTTTGTTTGGAGGATTGAAGCTGATCCCCTGAGACTCAGCCCTGGGTCTCGCGAACCGCTCACCGTGCCACCGCCAGAATCAAGTCACGCGTGGGCTGAACATCGCCCAAGGCGCTGTGCACCGTGCGGCGCTCCACGGGAACGCCTTCCAGGGCGCGGGCCTCGGCCAGCTTCACGGCTTTCCAACGGCCGTATGTTCCGCTCCAGCGCGCCGCCAGGGGTGCGTACGCCAGCATTACACAGCCAAACGAGTTGAGGGACAGACCGCAGGTGCACTCCAGCACCGATCGGTCAAAGGCCTCGTTGTACGCCAGGACATGATGCCGGGTCAACACCCCGCCAACAGCGCTGGTGTGCGTGCGCAGGTGGGGCAAACCGCGCAACTGGTCCTGGATGACTGGGAGATGCATGGCCAGGGCCTGCGTGTGCCACTCGGTGTCCGGTTCTCCACGCAGATGCAGCAGCAGCGCCGTGTCGTGCAGCCAATCAGCCTCCACTTCCCAGGCCTCGCCCGTCAAATCAGTGGTTTCGGTGTCGACGATCAGACTCAGGGAATCGGCCGCCCAGCGCTGGAACACAGGGTCAGCGCCTCAACCTGCTGCCGGGCCTGCGTCTCTGCGCTCGGTGCGGGATGGAGGGGGTGCTCAGCAGGGATCATGGGGTCTCCAGGCGGGTGAGGTCATCCAGCAAACCTTGCATGACGCTGGCCAGGCGCCCCCAGCGCACGAATCCAACCGTCACGCCGGGACGGAACCAGTGAGGATGCACCGCGGCCGAGGTCTCCCCCGTCAAGCTAAGAGTGATTACCCGGCCTTGCTGCTCATAAGTCAACACCGCATACCGGTCGCCATCCGCGTACGGTTCGCACATGCACGCCGAAATGCGGCGCCAGCCCGCCGTCTCAATGGCACGCAGGGCGAGGCCAGCATCAGGATGCGCATCGGGTTCAGCGAGCCACGCTCGGCGCGAGGGGGAAGCAGCAGAAGGCATGCTTTCCCCTCATCCTGCGCCAGCACGCGCAGGTGACGCTGCTGCGCTTACGTCAAATCGTCGAAAGCAGATTTCACGGCAATCCAGGTGATGTCGCAGGCCGCTTGATCAACGCCCTGGACCTCCTTGTGCTCCAGATTTGGATGTACGTAATTGCGGTAGTGCCGTGCCACATGGCTGAAGGCGGCCCGAGTCGGGTGAATCCATCCCAACTCAGCGGCCACTTCAATCAGGTCGTTGAAACTCCATTCTCCAAGAGGAAGATTGCTCCCCGCTTTGTTTTTAGGCGCCTTTTTAGCCTGAAAGGCCACTGGAGGATTGCTTTCCGCCTTGGCCAGCAACGCGCCTTCGAGGAGGGCGCCCAGGGCAATGATCGTGAACCGGGGTGACGGCAGGTTGTACAGCCGCACCGCCTCATCCCACCGCTCTTCCAGTAACTGAATCAAGGTCGGTGGACCCACCAGCTTGGAAAAGTCTGGCCTCGCCAGCGTCGCAGCTGTCGGTTTGGCTGGAGACGCCGCCGGCAATGCGGGCGTCACGGTGCCAAACGTGGCGTTCAGGCCAGTGGCATCCATCGTCAACTCATGCCCGTAGGGCCGCAAAATAGCGTTCAGCGCCTCCCGCACCCGCTCGTGCTGGTCCGGCGATGTCGGATACAGGCGTGGGTCGCAGAGACGGGTGAGGAGCCGATCAAGCTGGCCCGCTTGATTGAGCGCATCGACCTCATCGGCAGCGTAGGTGGCACGACTGCGCCCTGCAAGGGAACTTGATCCTCCAACAGTATTGAAAAGGGCTTCGAGCTCCCAACCTTTCCGGTATCCACCCGCACCTTCTGCGATTTCCGTCCCCAGAGCTTGGCTGCCTTGGGCGATGAGACTGGGGATCGTTGGAGACGGCGTGGTCATCAACTCAACATAGCAAGCGGGTATCTTCTTTCAGCTCTAAATGAGTGCCACCGGCCATGGACCGCACCAGCAGCTGACAGACTTGCTTTCCCAGAACCACTTCAAGCCTCACGCCAGCACACTGCAACCCAGATGAAATTCCGGGTTACCCTGACACTTCTGAAGTTGCTCGCTTACCTGTTCAAGCACCGTGACCCTAGACCTTACGGTCTGATGATTCAGCGAGAACTCGGGCTGACGAGCGCCACGACTTACGGCCTCCTGGACCGTCTGGAAAAGGCTGGCCACCTGACCTCCGAACTGGAGGATATTGACGAAGTGGCCATGGGCCGGCGTAAGCGCCGGCTGGTGCAGCTCACCCCGAGTGGCCTTGAGTTCGCTGTGGAGGCCTTCCAGGCGGTCCCGCAGTTCAGTATCCTGCCCGACGCTCAAAACGACCTGGAAGGCCCCTCCCCTAGGCCGCCAGCGCCAGACGTGCAATCTCCGTGAGGCGGGCCCGGAACTTCGGGCTGTCGACCTGAGACAAAGTCTTCTCGCGTGTGGCTTCGTCTGGGGCCAGCACTGCGGCCTGCTCCACATACACCCCGTGGGCGTCATGCCGCGTCAGGTAATGAATCAGGGTTGCGCCGTGTGACAGCCGGGCACGCAGTGACGCCTCGTTCAGTCCAGTTACACTTTCCACCAGTCCGCTGTGAATGCACGCCGTGATGACGTTGCTGGACAGGGGCACTGGATTCGTTGCCCGGCCATTGAGAACCTTGACCGGCACACCCTCCGCAAAATGCACAGCAACCTGCACCAAACCGGCTGTGACCGCCCCGGCCGCTTCAAACCAGCCCTCCTCGGCCTGAGTCGTGAAATCACGCCCCCCACGCAACACCTCGCGGGGCGTGAAGGTCGTCTGCATGCCAGCAGCGTTCTTGCACTGGACGGCATTCGGGGTGAAGCCCGTCACTGTGTAGCTCTGCTCGCCGAGCGTGAAATGCAGGCCCTGGTGAAACGGCAGGCCATACATCCAGTCCAGATCACCCAGGTAGGTTGCCAGACGGCCCAGGGGAAACTCCTCGGCGCTGTAGGTGGCCAAGGAAGTTTCCAGCCGCTGAAAGTTGCGGCGAGCGCTGGCAATCCGCAGGTGATCAAACGCCGTCCAGCCATTCTTTCGCCGGTTGGCCTGCTGAATCTGCGCCTTAAGGGCTCTCCGGGCTGACGTCACCTGAGCCAGCACCTGACACTTGCGGCGGAAGGCCGCCTGACCCGTGCGCTCTGCCAGTTCTTCCTTCTTGGCCTGAATGGCCGCCCGGGTGGCGTCCGGGTTCTCGCTCAGCAGCAGGGCCAAATCTTCGGTGCCCAGTTCAGCCGCCGCATTTTCCGCCTCGTCGGTGACGCCATCGAGCTGGTCCTGCCAGGCCTTTTTTCCCCTCATGCTGGTGTAGGTGATGCCGTCAAAGGACCCGCGCATCAGCATGTACAGGCACAGCACTTCGTCGAAGACGTTGCCCTGCCGGCCCCCGCGTCCGTTGCGCTGCTTGACGGCCTCCCAATTCCACGGGACGTCCGCGTGGATAATGGCGGCCGTTCCGATTTGCAGGTTGAAGCCCTCGGCCACCACTTCCGAGCAGATGATCAGGGTGAGGTCGCCGTAGTTGTAATCGTCCTCCAGATCAATCTTGGCGACAGCGCCCCGGTGACTGCTGCCCGTCACAATGGCGATCTCGTGCGCTGGGTAGCCCGCCGCTATCAGGGCAGCGCGCAGCCGCTCGTAACTGCCTTCTCCCTCGCCGATGCTTAAAAACACCAGGGTTTTGCCCCCCTGTGCCCGGATCTTCAACGCTTCACGTGCGATGGCCTCGAAGCGCGGATTCGGACCGGGCACGTTGAGCAGGGCGGGGTCTGCCGTCAGCTTGCGCATGCGCCACATCACCGAAAAAGCATGATCCTCTTTCGTCTTGGCGCCACTGGCTGCGCGCGCCTGAACGCGGAGGTCTGCATACACGGCCGCCTGCTCCGGGCTCATATCGAACGCCACTTCGACTGGCCGGACCCGGGGAACGTGCAGGGGCTCACCGCTGCGGGTCACCACCTCCGGCTGCCCAGCCTTACGCACGATGACCTTGCTCGCAATGATGCCTTTGAGCTCGCGCAGACGCCGGAAGCCCACCACAGCTGGACGAACATCAACGCTTGAATCCATATTGGTAATGATTCGCGGCTCAATCCTTAAATACTGCTCCATCAGGGCTTCATTGGTCGTCAAACCGAATTCAGGCAGGTCATCTGAAATCAGCGACACCATAGAGTGAATTTCTAGGGCGCTGTTTTTGACCCAACTGGCTGTAAAGGCGTAAGTCCGTCCTCCCTTCTCACGGACGTATCGACCCTTGTAGATTGCGTCCAGAGCCCGGTCAGCCTCTCCACCTGCGCCGAGGAATTTGGGCGTTTCACCATAGCAGGAAGGTGCGCTATACGCGTTTTTGTAGGCGTGTGCTTCATCGTAAGCAATGAGATCAATAGAAAGGTGCTCGAATAAGAGATCATGTTCGCCGGCTGTCTTCAATCTCAATGTGCACTTGGCTTGGAATGCCTGAATGCGTTTCAGGACATCCTGGCGACTGCGCTTGCCTTTCGGATCGAACGTGTCTTTTGCTTCAAGCCGCGCCAAATACTGTTCGTCGGTTTGAACGAAGCGGTCACGGTTGGCGGTCGTCAGGGGAATGGCGGTGAATGCTTCGCGGCTCATGATGGTCAGGTCCACGTCGCCCGCCGTCATCTGACCTAACTTCAGGCGGCGCGTGGAGGTGCTGTCTTCTTTCCAGACCGGGATAGGCTGGCCTCGGCTGTCGACCATGAGTGTGCCGTCACGCCGGAGTTTGGTCTGTGGGGTGCCGTCTTCATTGAAGACCTGACTCATGCCCACCGTCACCACGCGCCAGCCCGGCAGGGCCTGGGCGGCGTTCGTGGCCCAGTTGCCGATCAGGCCTGCCGGCACCACCACCACCGGGCGAACCGTGCGGCCCAAGCGGCGCAGGTAGGCGATCAGCATAAGCGCCGTGAAGGTTTTTCCGAGACCGACGTCGTAACCGTTGAGCATACCTGTGGCCGCGGCCATCGTGCGCACATCCATCGCCTGATAAGGATGAGGGGCAGGGCCCTGCCAGTCCGGCAGATCAAGGGGGTCGGTCACGCCGTCGGGCGTCAGATGGGCGCGGCGGGCCTGGTTGTACGCCTGCAGCGTCACCTCGGCAAAACCGCTGGCCGGCAGCCACAGTTGAAAGTGGGTGGCCACGCGCTCCTCGTATTCCCGGGCCTCGTCCATAGCGGCGGCGCGCTCAGCGCGGTATTCCTCAGGACTCATGCCGGCGGCCCCGGCAATGGACGGCAGGCGCGTGTTGTAGTTCAGGTATAGCTGCAAGTCTTTGGCTGCCCGCTCATCAAACGCTTTGCGCGCCTGCAGATTGAGCTGGGTGTCCTGGGTCGAGCGCAGGCGGAACTTCACGGCGCCGCTTTCACGGACCACGGTCAGGGCATGCTGACGCTCCCCCCTCGGCGGCGTGTGGTACGAATTCAGGAACGCGTTGACCCAGTGTTCGAGCACGGCCGCAGGAATCACGCGGTCGCGTGGGCTGAGCTGCACATCGCTCAGGGCTGCAGGGCTCATACGGCGCAGAAATTCTTCAGCCTGCTTCAGAAGAGCTGTGCGCTCCGGGCCGCTGAACTGCGTGGCCAGCTGACGGGCGTGCTCACTCATGGTAACCGCGTTGCCAACGTAATAGACACCGGGGTCAAGCCACACCTCGCCGTTGAAGGTGTACTGGGCGCTCAGGTGGGCCAGTGCTTCAGCGCGGGACACGGCAGCGTGTTCGGCCAGTGAGTCGGCCGTCAGCAGCAGCTGATCCGACAGGGACCGCGCCACCTGGCTCAGGTCACCGGGAATGGTCAGGGGCGCCCTGACGTCGCCGCCCGGCAGCACCACTTCACCAGCGTGCAGATTGGCCAGCAGCAGCGACAGGCGGCTGAAGCGGCCGGCAAGACGGCCCAGACGGGGCGCGTCGTACGAGGTATGTCGGGCGCGGTACTGGGCGTCCAGACGCTGAACCAGCAGCCGGGCGTGCGTTAGGGCAGTGGGGTCGACGTCAGGGTCGCCGGCCAATTCCAGGGCGCGTCCAATAGCCGTGGCCAGGAACAGAGCGTCTGCTACGCTCGGAGCGGAAAAGTCATCAGTGGGCGCCCAGCCGCCGACGGTGTACACCCAGGTGCCCTCGGGGTTGCGGGTGCCCAGCGGAATCGGGGTGGCTGATGCTTGACGGCTCGCCTGACTGGCCAGGTGCGCGGCGTCGTCACCCAGATGCACCCGAATGCTCTCCAAGACCTGTCCCAGCGGCACGCCAGCTGCTTTCCGGTCAGCGGCCGCGATGTCGCGCAGACCCTTCAGTCGGTCGGTGCTGAGGTCTACAGGACCGTTGTAGGTGGCCTGTCCATACCGGCCGGTGGTCAAGTCGCGGCTCCGGCCTAAGCGCCGGGTTTCGCTGTGCTGACTGGCCAAGCAGTACGTGACCGTATCGCTCTGAACTTGGCGGACCACCAGGTGCTTCCCTTTGACCCAATCACAAGACTGACCAAATTCCTTCAGGATCTGCCGGCGCTCGGAGGGGTTCAGCATGGCCAGCGCTTCTTTGACACCCAGGTCGTGACGGCGCAGCGCCACGATGGCAGTGGTGACGCCGGCGCCACTGGCTTTGAAAGCGCCAGTAGGCACGAGGGCCGTGTGGGTGACGAGAGCGGCCTGTTCAAGTTCCTCGCGCCATGCCCGGTGGCTTTCGCCGTAGAGCAGATTTGCATTGACCAGGGCCACCACCACACCGGTGTGATGGTGGACCCGCTCCAGCGCCTTGAGCAGGAAATAAGTTTCGTTCAGCTGGATGCTGCGGGCGTCCAGGTGCCGCATGGTGCGCGGACCATACGGCGGATTCACGACCACCGCGTCATACAGGGGGTCGGCGCACGTGCGGTGGTACAGCTCAAACGGCATGGTGCGCAGGTCGGCGTGTGGCAGCAGATGCCGGGCAATCGCGGTGCCTTCTGTGCTGAGGTCACAGCCCACCAGATGAAGACCGGCCGGCGCGCGCGCCAGCAGCTGGCCTGTGCCGCAGGCAGGGTCGAAGACCGTGGCCCCTGTGGGCAGAGGCCCGGCGAGGGTCCACATGGCGTCAGCCACGAGGGCAGGTGTATAGAACTCGTCGGCGCTCTCGCCGATGCCGCCACCGCCGCTGTACCTTGCCAGGACTGAGAGGTCAGGCTCGGAGGAGTGCAGCATCTCGCGCGCGGCCGCGTTGGCCGCATGCCGGGCAGCCTCCGTCGGACTGGGCAGGGCCTCGACGCCAAGGGCCGTGGTTAGCGGCGCGGGGCTGGCAACGGCGCCTGTCGTAAAACCATAGATGTGCCCCACCGGAAGTAGCTGACCATTGAGAATAACGTCGGCACGCTTGTCCGGCTGCCCTTTGGAGACGGGCGCCGCCCAGGCCGGCTGCCCAACATTGGTGATGAACATGGGGCACAGGGCCGTAAGCCAGTCGCGCTGAGGCAAAGAGACTTTCATACTGCCCCTGCACCCGGCCGCCGCGGAGCGGGGCCGGTGACGCATTCTCACCTGATCTGCCGGTGTGAAACGATGACGCCTATGAACTACGGGGAGCGACTGGCAAGTTGGTATTTCCGGCTGAACGGCTTCATACCTATGCCGGACTTCGTGCTCCATCATCTGAAGAGCCACCGAGTAATGGAAAACGAAAGGGGGAATCACGATCAGCGCCACGCCGATGTTGATCTCCTGGCGGTGCGGTTTCCTCATGTCTTTGAGGAGGTTGGTGGTCAGCCGAAGGACTGGGACCGGTCACTGGGCGCGCTTCTTGACTCCACGCGCCCAGTGGGCGTGATCGTCGAGGTCAAGACTTCCGTCACGGCCAGACCAACGTTGCGGCGCCAGCGACTCCGCCGCAGCATTCAACGCATTGGCCTGGTGGACCAGGCCACAGCCCATGAGGCTGCCGACTTTTTGCATGCGTCCCAAGGTGACGGCCTGCACCCCGTGTTTGCCACGCCTCAAGCCGTTGTCGGTACGGTCCTGGTCTGTCCGCAGAAGCGGATCAACCAGGCCCTCCTGGCAGACTACACACATGTCATTGGCCTGGAGGACTGCCTGAAATTCATCCGCCGGAGAATGAAAAAGTATGCCACTGAGAAGGAGGCCAGTCGCCTCATGTTTCCCGACGAGCTCATTCAGTTTCTGGCCTGGGAGGCGGGCCTGCCAGAATAGAAGGCATGACCAGCGAGCGTCCGGAGTACACCCTCAGCCTTACGCACAAGCTGGCAGAGCCGGATCCAGCGTGGTTGGAAGCCATTCGGTATGGGGGAACCTACCGAATTCGCGGCTACACCACAGAAGAAGGCGCGGTCCGGACGCTGTTCGCGTTTGACGTTGCTCCCTCGCGGCTCTCCCGCCTGAAGGACGTCGTTGCCGCCGCGCTGCAACCTCGCCAGGACGTCCTGACGCTCACCGAATGGAAGGTGGCCATCGAAAGTGGCCGTTCGGAAGCGGGACTTCCTCAACTGTCCATCACGTTTGATCAGGGGCCCTTCCGGTCAACCTGGTACCTGCGCGAGGGAACGGTCACCAGTGCTGTGGCAGGGGGACCCATAACGCATCTGACTGAAGTGAGTGATTTTCAGCGGCTTCTTGCGTAATTCACTGGTGTGAGGCCAGCAGTTGCCTGGCCTTGCGCTGCTCTTCGCGCTCCCAGAAGGTGCGAGGCGCCAATGTCAAGGCCTGTTGAAGGTGCTGGATGCCGCGGGCGCGTAGCCCGGGCTCCGGCATGTTCAGCAGGGCCCGGCCATATTCCACGTGGTAGCTCATGGTCAGAGGATCAAGCCGGATGGCCTGCTCAAAGTATTTGAGGGCCTCGTTCTGGCTGGCCCCGAGCAGCAAGGCTGGAAGCCGTCCTCTGGCGCTGATTTCAGCATGCCAGACTGCCAGCGCGGCGTACGGCTGAGGCAGACGGGGGTCGAGCTGGATGGCCGCCAGCAGCGCTGCTTTGACTTGGCTGGCCAGTTTGGCACCGCTCAGCAGGTTGGCTCCCTGCGCTTGACGGCCAAGCGCCTGAGCCAACTGAAAATGAGCCATGGCATTGTCTGGCGCCAGCTTGAGGGCTGTGCGCGCGGCAACCAGAGCCTTGCCAAGCAGTTCGTGCGGGGTGTCGGTGATGCTGGCACCCAACACGTACGCTTTGGCTGCCAGGTTAAAGCCGTCGGCGCCGCCCACAGCCGTTGCAATGCGGGCAGCACTTTGCCAGTCGCCTTGCGCGAGATCACGCTCTGCGTCCGGAAGGGTGGCGGCGTGAGCGGCACCTAAGATAAGGGCCATCAGTGCAAACGTGCGGCGCATGGCTGCACTGTGAAGACGCGTGGGTGCGAAGCGCAAAGTTACGCGGCCGTGGGCTGCTCCAGCAGGCGCCGCACCCGGGCCTGGCTTTGGACTTCCCAGACGCTTCTGGGCGTGAGGGTCAGCGCCATCTGCAGTTGCTGCAGGCCCCTTGCCCGGAGCGCTTGATCACGGCGGCCCAATTCCAGAAGAGCCTTGCCGTACTCCTCGCGGTACATCACAGTCAGGGGATCAAGCCGCACCACTTCCTCAAAATGCTTGATCGCGCTGTCCGTGCGGGCGCCCAGCACCAGGGCAATCACCGCTCCCTTGCTCGCGATCTCAGCGTGCATGACCGCCAGGGCGGCGTGACACTGGGCGTGACGCGGATTGAGCTGGAGCCCCGTCTGCAGATGCGACTTGATCTTCTGTACGAGGGCCAGACGGTCAAACAGCTTCGCCCGCTGCACCTTGCGCCCCATCACCTGCGCCATCTCAAAATGACTCATCGGATCAGTGGGTGCAGCGCGAAGCGCGGCCTGAGCCGCACGCTCAGCGCGGTCGAGCGTATCGGCCTTGGCTTCCGCCGTGGTGCTGCCCAGCACCAACGCTTTGGCCGCTGTGTTAAAGCCGTCTGCGGTGCCAGTGCTCAGAGCGAGCTTCGCGGCTCCCTCCCAGTCGCCGGTGGCCAGCAGGGCCTCGGCTTGGGCGACAGCATGAGTCCTTGGGCCTGAGGCGGTCTGATTCACGTCATTCCCCCGGTGTAGGCTCAGTTGACCTGACGCGTATCAGGGCGAGCCTGCGCGATGTCCGGATGAAGACTCAGCGCCTGTCCCTCCGAGCGAACCAGGGGGTCGCCGTGCAGCCGCGGCTCGCCTTTCAGATCCGTGGCCAGCTGGTCAGCCCGGAGGGCCTGAATCACGGTGGACGCTGGCACGCCTTGTTGGAGCGCGTGACCCGACAGAGCGCACACAATGACGCGCCATTCGGGCGCAGCCCCAGTGGCGTGGGCGCCGCGAATCGCCAGAGCGGTTCGCAGGAGGTCATCGGGTTTCACGCCGCCGTACTGTCGGCGAATTTCTGCTTCAAGACGGGCCAGCCGGGTCAGATCCTGCGCCGATCCGGTTGTCCCCTCACCGCGCAGGGTGGCCACAGCGCGAAGAGCAGTGTCAAGCAAATCCATACGCACAGGGTAATGGAGAACAGGTGGAGCCAAACGTGCCGTCATGAGGCGCACGGTGATGGCGCGAGACCAGCAGTGTCAAGCCAGCTGCGCGCGCCGGGCCTGCCGCTCCTGCTCGATGATGGCCGCCAGGTCGGCCTGTCCCTGGCCTGCGACCTCTGCCGCCGTAATGGTATCGCCACTGGTGAGGCGGAGCAAAAAGGTCGCCGCTGTATGAAGACGGAGTTCGAGAAGCTGGGCCGCTGCTTGTGCCGGATCACGAAAAAGTTGGGGGGCGTAGCCAAAGACGGCCAGGAACTCCGCTTCGACCTCATCGTTCTGCACGAGGCCAAGCGGCAAACGGCTCAGCAGGCTCAGGTGGAGATCGAGCAGAGCAGTTAACACCACCCGTCGTTCTGGCCTGGCACGAGCGACCGCCCCAGCAATCGCCTCATCCATTCGGGCAGCACTTTGAAAACCGCTCCAGGCGAGAGCAATCAGGCGTGCTTCCCGCTCCAACAGCTCGTCGGGCACAGGCGGTGGAGCGTGGTCTGGCGTCACTTTTCGGCGAAACATGCCTCCAGCCTGGCGGCTTGAGGGTCCCAGCAGCAAGTCTTCAAGTTTGAGGTTCGAGTGCCTTCGGATCCAGATAAGGGTTGGACGGGTCGAAAGGCAGCCCCAGCGCCTCACCAGTTTTCGCATCGAAGCGGTGAACGACACCTCCAAAAACCACACTGATCACGCGCGGTCCCCGACGTTTCAACTGGACGTATTTCCACCGGGCCAAGCCGCCTTCAAACACCAGCATCCGGAGGCTGTCCGGCTTGGCAGCGCCGAATGCAGGAATGGCCAGCCGCGCGGTGCTCGCTGCTTTTTCCAGCCGCTGCAGCAGGGGTGCATCGGCATACACCTGCCGGGACGGCGTGCGGCGCAGCAGGGTCAGGCTGACCGATGCCCAGGCCCGCAGCGCGGGACGGGGATCCTCAGCGAGCAGCATCAGGCGGTCAATCAGGGGCGGGGTATCCATCGCTGCCGAACCGGCGAACAGAGGCATGGCGCGCTCATCGTCAATCGTCAGTGGTCTTGCCGCTGACGGGCGGGTCGCCAGGCGCAGCGCGGGTGCCGCTGGCATTTCCGGCTCAGGCGCTCCTGCAAGCAGCGTTTGGCCGACAATCCGCAGGCCCTCATTCCATGCCTGCCGGCCGTAAGCGAACCGCAGGGTGTGCTGGGCCCGTGTATACGCCACAAACTGGATACACCGCTCCTCGACCGCGTCGCCGGTGGCCAGTGGCATCAGTTCTGGAAACAACACTGTGACCCGTGACCACTCCAACCCTTTGGCCTTGTGGACCGTGCTCAGAGTAATGTCACCGCCCTGGCTGTAGAGCCGTTTGAGCAGCGCGGCAATGGCTTCCACTGAACCGCGGCCTTCTGAACTCACCTGTTCAGCCAGTACCGCAAGACACCGGCACAGATCACTCAGTTCCTGGAGTTGCCGCTTGGCTTGGCGTTCCCCCCGCGCCTGCGCCCGTTTCAGTGGTGCGGCGCGCCGCTCGTACAGGGCCGTGATCTGCGGGGTAATACTTGCTGCGTCAAAGGGAAGGTGAAACGCTTCGCGCGCGGCTGTGAGCAGACGAGTTTCCAGGTCGCGCCCGGTGACATGGACACTGCGGCCCTGCACGAGGAGGTCAAGGGCCAGACGAATCAGGGGGGCATTAAGGCGGCAGAGCACCGCCTCACCCGGCTGCACGTCCAGCGCCTGCGCGGGGACATGCTCGACCGCGCCTTCGCAGGCGCCCGGAGCAGCCTCAATAAAATCACTCACGGTCTGGGCCACCGCCACCACGCGGCGGGAACAGCGAAAAGACACGCTCAGTGGCAGTTCACGGGCGCCGATCTCGCGGGCCAGCTGGAGCAGCCCCTCAGGCGAGGCCTGCGCGTACAGATAGATGGACTGCTCGGTGTCACCACACAGAATGAGGCGGCCTGGCGTCTGGGTGCGCAGCCCGGTCACATGAACGACAAACGCCTGCCGCAGAGGGGTCAGGTCCTGAGCTTCGTCGACCAGCGCGTTGAGCACACGCCCCTGGCCCAGGCCCAGTTGCACCGGCAACCAGAGCATGTCCGTATGGTCGATAATGCCCCGCGCGTGATACGCGTCCAGGCTCAGCTGGCGCAGTTCGGTCATGGCCCTACGCAGAAGCGCCAATCTGGCGGCCTCGGTGACAAAGGGGCCAGTGGCAGCGGCGGGGGGCCAGCCCGCCAACGTGAGCAGCAGCGCCAGGTCATCGGAATTGGAAGCGCACAGTTGCATCTCCCGGTACAGATCCCAGGCGCGGGCCAACATCAGCCGGAGTGCCCGGTCAATTGGGCGCGCCAGGATGCCCTCAAAGCAACCCAGCCCATCAAGCAGGTCTGCGGTCTTGTCATCTTTGAGTTCAGAGGACCGGCCAGTGCGGGCCAGCAAACCCAGGCCGTAGGCGTGCAGGGTCCTGGCCTGCATCCCAGGAGGCAGGCGCTGCTCGACCCCCTGCGCCGCATGCTTGTTGTAAACGAAGTACAGCGCGCTTGACGGCGTCGGGAGGTGCCAGGCCGCCTCTGTTAAGGTGGTTGTCTTGCCGCTGCCGGCCGTGGCCCGAATCAACAGGTGCTCCGCCGTATCCCGCACCATTTGAACCACCCGGCGCTGCTGCGCGGTGAACTGTAGTGGCATTGGCCGGTCCAGAGAATGCGCGAGGCTCATCGTCGAACTCCTTTGCATCATGGTGCCCTGCGGACGGGTCGGGAAGGCAAGGGCACAGCGGGGCCAAAGAGCGTGGGCTGCACTGGCGGTTCACACACGTCAATTCCACTGCAGTCGTCCGCCCACTCCAGCGTACGGCCAATGACCAGCTCTCTGGCGGTAACGTTATGCCCACTGGTCATTTTGACGGTTCGCCACCGCAGGCCTTTGGCCCAGGCCAGACCCATGACTTCTGGATCATGCTCATGCGTCATCACCCAGGGCACCGTCAGCTCAGCGCACACGTCGAAGAGCCGCGCATGATCCAGGTCATGGTGGGTGTACAGGCGCCGACCAGCAGATTTAATGCCTGCCGCACAGGGCGGATCCACGAAAATAGCGGTTCCGGCCCGGAAGGGTGTCCGGGCCAGAATGGCCAGAGCGTCGCCCTGGGTCACGGTGACCCGGTGCCGGTGAGCAGCCAGTTCGGCGATGCGGTTGGCCAGCGTCTGGGGATACCACCGCTGCGCCAGCCCTTTCCCCTTCTCACCGCGCCGCACCAAACCTGCGCCTGGAGCCAGGATCCCGCCTCGGTTGACGCGATTGCGCAGAATGGTCTGAAACGCCAGATCCAGTTCTGTCTTCGGCGTCAGGGCAAGCTCGCGCTGCACGCGGTCCAGGGTCAGTTCAAAGTCAAGAATGCGCTGCGCGAGCCGTGGGGCGCGGGCGCTGAACACCATGCGGTGGACGGCAACGACCGCGCTGTCCAGTTCGTTGAGCCAGATCTTCGCTGAGGTCTTGTCCAGTACTGCGGCAGACAGGGCCCCGCCGCCGGCGAAGGGCTCCACAAACAGGGACGGCGGATGGCGGTTCAGGAACTGGAGAAGGGACGGGGTAAACCAGGTTTTGCCCCCGGGATACCGGAAGACGCCCCGGGTCTTGACCCGCGAAACATTTTCAGGGGTCTGAATAGGAAGAACAGACATTCAGTGCTCCGCACCCCAGGTGCCGAAGCACCTGGGGTGTAGCGGACCTCCCTGCTCTCCGGGCTCAGCTGTGGTCTGGAACCACCAGGAACAGACTGGGCTTTGGGTAGGTGGCCGGATTGCGCCGGGTTTCCCGCTCAGCTGTGCGGCGAAGCTGCCGGTACCGGTGCATCGCTGCCTTGCCCTGATAGATGCAGCCGTCGTCAATCATCTGGGCATGGTTCAGCGTCCGTGCCCCGCGCTTGCGACTGACCGCCTGTCCCTCCCGGGTCCAGAGTTCACGGGGCTTTGACCGGCCCTGATATTCGAAGTTGGCCGCCTGATAGGCCACCCCAACCACCTGCCTGGCTTCATCGGCGTAGGTGCTGATGATCTGCCAGCGCTCCGGCAGCTGCCGCACCGCCCGGCTGATCAGAAACGACGAGATGTTGGCCGGAGCGTCCGGACGGATGGTCAGCCGGGTCAGCGCCAACACCGATTGATGCGGACAGGCGGTGCCAGTGGCCGCATGTTTTGCCCAGCCCAGTGCAGGAGGGTTAAAGGCCACCACCGCCAGCAAGGAGCCGCAGTCGCGGTGGAATGCCCCAAAAGCCGAGGTCATGCGCCCTGCCCCCAGCGCGTAGTGGTGGGTTGTGATGAACGCCCGGGCAGCGGCGGCGGCCACGGGCTGAACAGTCCATTCGTCCTTGAGCAGCGGATCGTGCCACGGACCTGCGGCGTGCGCGACATGCGCCAGTCCAGCGGCGGTCAGCGCCAGCATGTCCGTTCGCCGCCGGAGTGAATGCCCTTCACAAAGTGCCGCTCACCAGCCTGGACCAGGTGAATCACAGGTTTCTGCATAGAGGCTCCAAGCACCCCAGGCCACGCTCGGGGTGACAGATGTACAGCACCCCCGGCGTGCGGCCGGGGGTGCTCAGGTGAAGTGCGGTCAGTACGTTCTGGACCAGTAGCTCGGCGCAACCCCCACTGCCGTTTCGTTGCGCTGGTAGCTCACCGCCCGCGTATAGCCCTGGGCGAGGTAATCCGTCTCCCCACTTCGGATGACGCCGTAATTCGGCTGAACCGACGCCTGAAAGACACTGACATCCGAAGACGTCACCCCTGGGGCCCACAGGCGGAATTCGCTGCGGCCCAACTCCACGCGGCCGCCAAAGAAGGTCGAGGCGCTGGTGCATGTGGCCCGCAAATCGGTGAAGACATCGCTGTACACCGTGGTGTTGAGTGTGGCGTAGCCCTTCACCCGCCACCAGGCCACCTTGGTGCTGTTGGCACTGCTGTATTCCGCCCAGGCGCGGCTGCTGTCGGCCGACGTGCGCATGACCGCCAGATTCATGTAGAAGCAGTCGTCACTGTGCCCAGTGATGAGATTCAGTGCCACGGCCTTGCTGGTCACGGCATACCCACTGCCCAGCGCCTGCGCCTCGAACCCAGTCGACTGACGCTCCGCCTGCAGGGCTGTCAGCCGGTTCTGGGTCTCTGCGCGGAACTGGGCGTCCAGATCAGCTGCTCTCGCCCTAATCTGGGCTTCCGTCATGGTCTGACCCTGATAGGTCACGCTGCCGTCTGTCTGGACCATGACGCCTGCAGTCGTGGCTGGTGCATGCGTGCCGCCACAGGACGCCAGCAGCAGGGGCACGGTGAGCAGCGCCGCTGTCCACGAGAATTGCGAAATCTTCTTCATAGGAGCCTCCAAGTGGTCGCGGTGTGAGGCCCGCTGCCCCCTTCAAGTTCGGTTGCGCGAGACTTTTGCGGCGTTGCGCAGGCGATGGGCTCCAGCGCGAACCCACCCGGCCAGCTCACTCGACCAATAGGTGGGATTACGCCGGGCACCCCGTACATCGACGCCCAGGCGCCGCAGTTGTCTGAGGGTTGCCGCGCCATCAGAAGGCAGCCAGGCCCGCTGGACATCCAGAGCGTGCGGGGCGTGGGTGCGGACCAGCGCCTTCAACTGTTCCGCCGTGCAGCGTCCCCGTATCGTGAAGATCACTTCGTTTTGCCTCAAGCTGCGCTCTGCTTTCATGTGGCCTCCTGTGCTGATGCGTCCAGACGGTACCGGCGCATGAGTCTTGGGGACACCTACAGGCGGGACGTGTTGGCGTGACCGCGGCTCATGCGCCAGTGATCCAGTTCCTCAGTGCTGATGTGACCGAAAGCCTTCTCGGCCAGCTCAAGGTTCTGCACCAGGGTCAGGTCATTGGCGAAGACCCCATGGTTGCGGGTATGGGCCCATTTGGGGTGCGTCAGTTTGCGGTGCTCAGCCGCCGCCCATGCCTGAAAGGCTGTCGGTTCCCGTCGCGCCAGACGCAATAACTCCCACCGACTGGCGAAATGGCACGAACGGCTTATATGTACTACTTGACCAGGCTTAAGCGTCCCACGGCACGCGCTGCGCTGACGTACCAATCCCGAGGTTATTCTCCCTCGTCAACCCGCGCCAAGCGCGCCCACAGGCGCCGCTCCCCGTACGGCGTCAACCCCCGCGGTTTGTACACCGACAGGACCAGAATCACCAGCAGCACCAACAGGCCCACGCCCGGGTGCAGCAGTTGCCCGTGCAGATCCGGATTCTGGCCAGCGGCCGCCCACTGCGCCCACGCCCGCACCTCCGGCAGGGTCAACAGCAGCACCGTGGTCGCCATGGCGGTCAGCACGAGCTTCATCACCACCCAGTAGTGCCGCAACAACCCCCACGGCGTACAGAGCGCCTGCACCACCCCACTCACCAGCGCCGCCACGCTCAGCGGCGCCAGCACCCCGGTCAGCTGGTCCAGCCCCCACCACGCCGAGCGCACCGCCTGCGGGTCACTGCTGCCCAACCCCGCCAGCACCAGACCCAGGTACGCGACCACCGCCCCAATCCACCCCACCGAGGCCGCCACATGCACGGTCAGCCCCAGCTTCCTCCAGCCTGGCCCCCACGTCATCCGTGCAGCGGCCCGGACACGGGCACCGCGGCCCCCGGCAGGTGCCGACCCGGCCCGTGCTGCCCACCCCCAAAGACCTTCAGGGCCAGCACCACGAGCAGCAACGCCACGCCCACCCAGAGAAACCCCTTCACCCAGCGGGGCATGCCCACCAGGGGGGGTGAAGCGTGGCCCGCGTCCGCAGCGGTGTGGTCTGGCTTTTTCTTGTCGTTCGTCACGGTGATCCCCACGACCGTACGCCGGACCTGTTCAGCTTCTGTAAAGCCCGGGCGTCCAGTGGCCCCCTTTACACGAGCTTTACAGCCGGCCCGTAGGGTGGGCGGACGCTTCCCCACGCCCTTCTCTGGAGGTTCCCATGCTTCACGTCCGATCTGCCCTGCTGCTGGCCCTGCTCAGCCCGCTGACCGCCGCCCAGACCACCGATCACCCCTTGTCCATCGAGCGCATGCGCGCCCGCACCTACCCCGGCAGTGCCCTGACCACCCAGCAGACCCTGACCCCCGGCGCGAACTACACCCGGCGCGTCGTGTCCTACCAGTCCGACGGCCTGCGCATCAACGCCCTGCTCACCGTGCCCACCGGCACACCCCCCAAAGGCGGCTGGCCGGCCATCGTGTTCAACCACGGCTACATCCCCCCCAACGAGTACCGCACGACCGAGCGGTACGTCGCGTACGTGGACGCTTTCGCGCGCGCCGGTTTCGTGGTGCTCAAGCCCGACTACCGGGGCCATGGGAGTTCCCAGGGCCAGCCGGCCGGCACCTCGTACTGGTCCCCCGAGTACACCACTGACGTCCTGAACGCCGCGTCCTCCCTCAAGACCCTCAAGGGCGTGAACAAGGCCCGCCTGGGCATGTGGGGCCACTCCATGGGCGGCCACATCACCCTGCGGGCCATGGTCGTGAGCCCCGACATCAAGGCCGGCGTCATCTGGGCGGGCGTGGTCGGCCCGTACGACCTGCTGTTCAAAGCGCTGCCCCAATGGGGCCGCGGCGACCCGAACGATCCACGTGCCCGGTTGCTCGCCACCCTCGGCCGTCCTGAGCGCAACCCGGCCGCCTACCGGGCCATCTCCCCGAACGCCTACCTGGCCGACCTCCGGGGCCGGCCCCTGCAGCTGCACCACGCGACCGGAGACACGCACGTGCCCTACAGTCTGTCGCAGTCGCTCGCCAGTGGCCTGAAAGCCGCCGGGCAACCCGTGACCTTCTACACGTACGCAGGCGACAACCACGACCTCAGCCGCAACCTGAAAGCGGCGCTGGATCGATCCATCGCCTTTTTCAAGACGCACCTGTGATCCCCTGTGAGGCAACCATGACCCTGACGCCCCTGCACCGCGCCCTCCTGCTGAGCGCCGCCCTGCTCACCAGCATGGCGGGCGCGTACACCGTGAAACCCGGCGACACCCTCTTCAGCCTCGCGCGCGCCTCCGGCACCACGGTCGCGGACCTCATGCGCCTCAACGGCCTGAGCAGCACCACGCTGGAGGTCGGGCAAACCCTGCGCCTTCCCGGTGAAGCCGCGACGTCCGCGTCGCCGGCGCCTGCCTCGCCCTTGCCTCTGCCCCCTGCACCGGCCCTGCCGGGCGTGAACGTCACCGCGCCGACCACCCTGCGCATGGGGGACGCCTTTGCGCTGCGCCTCACCGGTCCGCGCGCGGCAGAGGCCCGCGTCCACTTCCCCAGTGAAGTGGGCGAGGATGTGCGCCTGCCCGCCGAGCGCCTCACGCCGGTCCCTGCAGGCAACGGCACGTTCCTCGTGCTGGGCCGGGTGCTGCTGGGCAAAGCCACGCCGCTGATCTACGAGATCGAGCTGGATGGGCAGGTGCTGCGCCGCAGCCTCCCCGTGGCGGGTCTGCCCCAGCCGGTCCAGCGCCTGAACCTCCCGCCCAGTATCAGCGGCAAACTGCAGGACCCGGCGCGCGCTGCGGAGGACGCCGCGGTGGAGCGCGCGTACGCCCTGCGAACCCCGCCCGTCTGGACGAAGCCCTTCCAGGACGCCGTGCAGGTCCGCGCGCAGAGCAGCGCGTTCGGGCAGCCGCGCACCTACGTGGCGGGCGGTCCCGTGCAGTACCACTACGGCACGGATTACCGCGCCCCGGCGGGCACGGCGGTCCGCGCCGTCAATGACGGCACGGTCGTCATGGCCGGGATGTACCCCGTGCGCGGCGGCCTGGTCATCCTGGACCACGGCGCCGGCGTGACCAGCCTGTACTTTCACCAGCGCCGGGTGACGGTGAAGGTGGGGCAGCGGGTGAAGCGCGGCGACAAGATCGGGGAAGTGGGCAGCACTGGGCTGAGCACCGGCCCCCACCTGCACCTGGAACTTCGGGTGCGCGGTGAAGGCACCGACCCGGCCGGGTGGATGAACCGCGTCTGGCCGAAATAAGTGGGGGCCCGAAGGTCGCCCGGCAAGAGGGAGGCCTTCTGCGCCGCTGCACGGTGCCGTCGCCTGTCACCGCCATGCCCGGCGGTCAACGTCCACGGCGCGTCTGCCAGGGACGAGGTAAAGTCGGTACTCTGACGGCATGAGAAGGGCCAGGACCGTGTCCAGTGATGGGCGTCAACCATGAGTCGGAACCGAAGCGCGGAGCGCGCGGCGGCTGAGGACGCGCCGGCGCCCAAGACCTCGCCCTGGAATCTCAGCAATATTCTCGGGCTGCTGGCCCTGCTGGCCACCATTGCCTTTGGCATCATCCAACTCTTCAGCTCGTCGGCCCAGCAACGGTTGCGGCTGGACGCCACCATTCAATCTGCGGCGCAGATCGTGGGCTCCACCCTGCCTTCACAGGTCCGCGTGACCGTCGGTGGCAAGGAAGCGAGAAACGTGTACGCGACAGTCATCAAGGTGGCCAACTCGGGCGCGCGGCCCATCACACCTGACCTCTTTGCGCCGGGCACGGTTCTCCGCTTACGCCTGGGCGACCGGTGTGAAGTGGTGGAGCAGCGCGTCGTTGGGGCGGTGCCCCAGGATGTGCGGGAGCGGGCGCGGGTGACCGTGATTCCAGGGGGCGTGGCTCTCGCGCCCTTACTGCTGAATCCCGATGACACAGTGCTCATTCAGGTTCTCACGTCAAATTGCCGCCCTCAGCTGGTGCCTTCAGCGTCCATTGCCGGCATCACCCAGGTCAGCATGAGGGACGCGGGGAAGATGAAGTCCGAGTGGGCGTCGCGTTGGCTCATCGTGTTTGCCATCGTCATGGGCGGTATTTTCAGCCTCTTTAACATCTATGAGGCCCGAATCAAGCAAATGTCTCGCTGGCAAAGACAGTTGATTGTGTTGGGCCTGCTCATTCTCATGGTATCCGTCTTTCTCTTTTTAATGAATATGATGCTCTCTTCCACATTTCAATTCTTTTCTCCAACGTATCAATAAAAAGCACGTTCAACCCATCTAGCAGGCTCCAAATCGAGTCTTCACTTCAACCGATGGGCGGGTTGACTGTCGCCCTTGATTTCACTGGTTCACGGCAGTCCGGTGGCACCAGACGTTCTGGGCTGGACTCGTCCCGGTGCCAGTTGTGCGGCCCAGCAGCCGGCGCCGTGTTCCGGGTGCATGCCCGAACCGGTGGAGCGGTGCACCGCTGATCGCCCCCATGACAGGGTCACCAGCGCAGGAATCCACCGTGCATCCGGCTGTTCCCCTCGCACAGGCATCAACTCAGCAGCGCTTCCAATTTGGGCCGCTGCTGGTCGAAGGTGCCGTAGAAGAACTGTTCACCGATGACCGTGATGGGCGCGACCCGGACGCCGTAGCGCGCTTTTGCTTCTTCAGCGACGGCCGGGTTTGTCAGGTCGCGTTCTTCAAACGCGACGCCGTGGCGGGCAAACCAGCGCCGCAGCGCGTGGCAGTCGGGGCAGGTGGGCGTGGCATACAGGATGACGTGCGGCATGGGCAGCCTCGCAGGAACACCGGGACGAACCCGTGGGCTCGTCCCGGAGCGGGAGGGCGGAGGTGGTCAGCGGCCGTGAACAGGCAACGACGGGAAAAGGGCAAGCGGACCGCCGCGTTCCGGATGTGATCTGGGTCCGTCAGCGGCGGCTGGCCAACGGCGCGTTATTCACCCTGGCAACCTGACAGGGGGTTTGCCGTCACTCAGATGTACTTGAGCACGTCCATGAGCTCGTCCACCATCTCTGGCCCGTCGCCCCGGGTGGCGGCGGTCGCCACGTGCGCTTCGAGGTGCCCGCGCAGGACCACGCTGGCCGCGCCGTCGAGCGCGCCCTGCACGGCCTTGATCTGCCGCAACACGTCCACGCAGTAGACATCGGGATCCTCCAGGGAGCGGCGGATGCTTTCCAGGTGACCGCGGGCGATGGCGAGACGACGCGCGGCGCGCTGGCGACTGTCTTCGGGCATGCAGAGGTGCTGGCTCGTGTGACAGGCTTCCCCCTCAGGGGGATGGGGGGCAGGCGGCCTGGCGGTCGTCGCCCTGGGCATTACTGGGGGGAAACGGCCGCGCCGTACCCTTCGTCCTGCACGGCGGTGATCAGGTGCTGCGCGTCGGCGCTGCCCTGCACAACGGCCTTGCCGGTCTTGAGGTCCACCTGGGCGTCCGTGACGCCGGGCACGCTTTTCAGGGCGCTGGCGACGCCGCTCTGGCAGTGGCCGCAGGTCATGCCGGTGATGGTCAATTCAATCTGGTTCATGGTCTTCCTCCTGGCACCAAGCTATACCCTCCCCCCTGGGGTGTCAAGAGGACTGAAGAAGGGAGAGCCGAAAACACAGGCTTTTCCTGGCGGCATCTTGCATTCCCCCTCCCCCAGGGTCTATGCTGCCCTCAGAAGGAACCCCCCTGGGGGGGATTGGAGGAATCCATGACACACACCATCGAGCTCGGCATTCAAGGCATGACCTGCGCCAGTTGCGTGGGCCGCGTCGAACGCGGCCTGAAGAAGGTGGACGGCGTCCAAGACGCCACCGTGAACCTCGCCACTGAGCGCGCCACCGTGACCTACGACCCCGCCCTGACCGGCCCGGACGTCCTGCTGGCCAAGATCAAGGACGTTGGCTACGAGCCCCTCGTCAGCACCGCTGAACTCGGGATTCAGGGCATGACCTGCGCGAGCTGCGTCGGCCGGGTCGAGCGCGCCCTGAAGAAGGTGGACGGTGTTCTGAGCGCCAGCGTGAACCTCGCCACCGAACGCGCCAGCGTGACCTACCTACCCTCCAGCGTCAGCCCCGGACAGCTCAAGGCCGCCATCCGCGAAGCGGGCTATGAGGTCCTTGACGAGCAAGCTGGTCTGAGCCGTGAAGATCAGGAACGCGAAGCGCGCGCCCAGGAAGTCGACCACCTGCGCCGCCAGGTGCTGTTCAGCACGGTCTTCGCCCTCCCCCTCCTGCTGATTGCCATGGTCCCCATGGTCATCCCGGCCGTGAACGACTGGCTGATGGCCACCTTCGGGCACGGCGTCATGGGCACCCTGAACTGGATCATGCTCGCCCTCGCCCTGCCCATCCAGTTCGGTCCCGGACGGCGCTTCTACCGGCTGGGCTGGAAGAGCCTGAAGAACAAATCCCCTGACATGAACGCCCTGGTGATGATCGGCACCACCGCCGCGTTCGTGTACTCGCTGGTGGCCACGGTGGCCCCCGGCATCTTCCCGGACGGCACCGCGCACGTGTACTACGAAGCCTCGGGGGTCGTGATCACCCTGATCCTGCTCGGCAAGTTCTTCGAAGCCGTCGCCAAGGGCCGCTCCAGCGAAGCCATGAAGAAACTGCTGAGCCTGCAGGCCAAAACTGCCCGCGTCGTGCGGGGCGGTCAGGAACTTGAGGTGTCCACGGACGAGGTGCTGGTCGGTGACCTGATCTCGGTTCGCCCGGGCGAGAAGATCCCGGTCGATGGGGAAGTCGTCAGCGGCAACTCCTTCGTGGACGAGAGCATGATCACGGGTGAACCCATTCCGGTCAGCAAGCAGACCGGCGCCCCCGTCGTGGGCGGCACCATCAACCAGAACGGCGCCCTGAGCTTCCGCGCCACGAAAATTGGCGCCGACACCGCCCTGGCCCAGATCATCAAGTTGGTGGAAACCGCGCAGGGCAGCAAACCCCCCATCCAGGGCCTCGCGGACAGGGTCGTGGCCGTCTTCGTGCCCGTCGTGCTGGGCATCGCGGCCCTGACCTTCCTGCTCTGGCTGATCTTCGGTGGGCAGACCGCCCTCTCCTTCGCGCTGGTGACCACGGTCGCGGTCCTGATTATCGCCTGCCCCTGCGCCATGGGCCTGGCCACGCCGACCAGCATCATGGTCGGCACCGGCAAAGCCGCTGAACTGGGGGTCCTCTTTAAAGGGGGCGGCGCCCTGGAAGGGCTACAGGACGTGCAGGTCGTCGCGGTGGACAAGACCGGCACGCTGACGAAGGGCAAACCCGAACTGACCGACCTGGTGACAACAGACACCTTTACCCGCAACGACGTCCTGCGCCTCGTCGCCGCAGCGGAAGCGCAGAGTGAGCACCCCATTGCCCGCGCCATCGTGGACGCCGCGAAAACAGAAGGTATTGCTCTGGTGCAGCCTGAGCACTTTGAAGCGGTGCCTGGATTCGGCCTGGACGCGCGGGTGGATGGCCACCTGGTGCAAGTGGGCGCCGACCGGTACATGACCCGCCTGGGCCTGGACACGGCCGCCTTCACGGCGCAGGCTGAACGGCTGGGCGATGAAGGCAAGAGCCCGCTGTTCGCGGCGATTGATGGCCAGCTCGCGGCCGTGATCGCGGTGGCCGACCCCATCAAGGACGGGAGTCTGGAGGCGGTGCGGGCCCTGCACGCCCAGGGCCTGAAGGTCGCCATGATCACTGGGGATAATTCCCGCACGGCGAACGCCATCGCTCAGCAACTTGGTATTGACGAAGTCCTGGCCGAAGTGCTGCCCAGCGGGAAGAGTGACGCGGTGAAGGCCCTGCAGGCTGGGGGCCAGAAGGTCGCCTTCGTCGGAGACGGCATCAATGACGCGCCGGCACTCGCCCAGGCGGACGTGGGCCTGGCCATCGGCACGGGCACGGACGTGGCGGTGGAAACCGCCGACGTGATCCTGATGAGCGGCGACCTGCGCGGCGTGCCGAACGCCTTCGCCCTGAGCCGCGCCACCCTGCGCAACATCAAGCTCAACCTCTTCTGGGCGTTCGCGTACAACATCATCCTGATTCCGGTCGCGGCTGGCGTGCTGTACCCCGCCTTTGGCCTTCTCCTCAGTCCGGTCCTGGCGGCTGCCGCGATGGGCTTTTCCAGCGTGTTCGTGCTGACCAACGCCCTGCGCCTGCGCGGCTTCCGCCCACCCGTGAACCCCGACCCCGCCCCGGTTCGTGCCGGGACGGTGAGGGCCGCGTCCACCTGAACGGAGGTGACGTGCCATGGCGAAACTGAAGGTCGCGGCCCTGATGCAGCATTTGCGGCGGCATGTCAAGCACGCCCAGTGCCGGCGCAGCTTCCTGGAGCGGGCCCAGATGCGTGCCGCGGTGGACCCCGAGCAGGGCCTGACGTTTCTGGGGGTCGGCAGTTCCTGCGGGAAACCCGCGTTCGCCCTGCCGTACCCGCTGACCTGGACCGAAGCGGCGCTGGACCGACTCGAGCACCTGGCCGAGCAGCACTTCTGTTACGTCGAGTATGGCCAGCTCGCGCACCTCAAACGGCGGGTGGACGACCGCGAACTGCTCGCCGTGCAGGACTGGACGCCGTTCGGGGTGGTGTACGTGCGGGCGGAGTACCCCCTCGCGGACACGTTGCTGCGCGACCTGACCGTTACCCTTCAGCCGGAGGACACTCCGGAGAGCACCGCGCCGTGACGCCACACCGCCCGACCCTTGCCCTCCCCCTTCTTCCCTGGAGATTCGTATGCCCAAATTGACGGTTGGCCCCTGGATTGCTGCTCAGAAACTCCCCAGCCGGGACGTGGCCCGTGACCGCTTCGCCTTCCTGGACCGCACCCGCCTGCGGGACGAGACCCCCACCGTGGCTGGCCTGCCGCTGGTTGGCATGGGCGGCTCGTGCGGCAAGCCCTGCTTCGCCCTGCCATTCGTGTTGACCTGGACGGACGAGAACACCCACGCCCTGGAAACCGTGGCGGACGGGTACGGCTGCTACGTCGAGTACGGCCTGTACCCGCACCTGAAGCTGCGCGAGAATGATCAGGAGGTGGCGGCCGTGCAGGACTGGACTACGTTTGGCATGGTGTACCTGCGCCCGGGGTACGAGAAGGCCGAGGAACTGCTGACGGATCTTGTGCGCGCCCTGAGCCCCGCGTAAGCGAGGGGCCGGACGCCGACAGCACACGGTGTGCTGTCGGCGTCTGTTTATGGGACCGCACCCCGGGAGGGCCAGAAATTCCGCGCCGCGTTGTGGGACGACACGTCCCGCCGAGGCTGATTCGCCATAAACCATCTCTGGAACAGTAAAACGCCTGTCTTTGGTGTTTTTGCCACCGTACGCCCCGGAGTTGAACCCAATCGAGCTGGTGTGGGCGTATGTGAAGCGGAATGTGCTGGGCAACTGCTGTGCCCGCTCGGTCTCCTTCCTGAAGGCGAAGCTCGTGACAGCCTGGCAGCGGATCCGGTACATTCAACGCCCTCGTCACCTGACGGATGCCAATGTCCAGCGGGAGCAATAAATTACCGCGAATAGGGGTTGACAAGGGCGGCTAGAAAGGCGCTAGGGAGAGGGCTCATGAGCCCTCTCGATCTCACTTTCCTCCCGCTTTCAGCCGCAGTAACGCGCCTCACCCAATGGATCGCTCCGCACATCCCAGCGAAATTGCTGCACCCACACGAGAAAATGTCCGACGCTGACAATGAGCGGGCGAGCTAGGCCGAGCCCAGCACCGTCAGAATCAGCAGGACTGTCCCCAGCCAAGGACCCGCCCGTCTGCGGCGGGGACGTGGCGAGGTCACGTGGACCCCAGCTGGGTGGACGGCAGGGAAGCGGGCGGGCAAGGGCGGGTGGACATGTCAGGTTCCTCCACCGCGAGCTTAGGTGGGACGTGTTGGCGTCGTGTAAAGCTTTACCGCATCTGAACACGACTCCCGTAGGGTGCGGCGCGTGAACGACCGTGTTGCCTTGTGGAGTTCCCGACTCAACCCTCCCCCTTGGCTGGGGGACGCCTTGGGCGGCGTGATGCTGGGCCTGATGTTCCTGCCGTCACCGTTGGCCGTGCTCGCTCCACTCCCGCTGGCGATGCTGCACCACCGTCTGGCCCACAGCACGGCCGGGTGGGGCGCTTTCCGGCATGCGTTCGCGTTCGCCCTGGCCTTTTTCGGTGTGCACCTCGCCTGGCTGCCCATCAGCATGGCGGCCGTGCTGGGGCCCCTGGGTGGGCTCCTCACCGTGCTCGTCCTGCCCGCTGCGGCGCTGACTTGGGCAGTGCCCCTGACCCTTACCCGGGTGGCCTTCGGCCCCCGCACCCTGCTCGCTCTGCCCCTTGCCTGGGTCCTGCTCGAGGCGCTGCGCACCCAAGGTCCCCTGGCCTTCCCGTGGGGCGCGCCCGGGTACGCCCTGATCCAGACCCCACTGGCCCAGCTCGCCAGCATCGGTGGGGCCGCGCTTCTCACGCTGCTGGTGACCGGAACCGCCAGCGTCCTGGCCGGTCTGGGGGGCAGCCGTCCTCCTGTTCTCCTGATGGGGCTGGCGGTCTGGGGCGCTGGCCTCGTGTGGGGCCGGGAAGTCACGCCCCCCATCACGCCCGCTCCCCGGACCGCTGTGCTCGTGCAGGGGGCGATCGATCCGCGCCTCAAGGCCCAGGGGCGCACCCTCAATGAGTTCCAGATTTACCTTGATCTGACGCGGCGCGCTCTGCGTTCAGGGGAAGCGGACCTGGCCGTGTGGCCGGAGACGGCGAGTCCGCTGCCCGCCTCCGATCCGGGGGTGCTGCCCGCCCTCCGGGGCCTGGGCGTTCCCCTGCTGCTCGGTGCCCCGGGCGATGTGCCCGGCCAGGCGCGCAACAGCGCCTACGGTGTGGACGGCGAGGTCACGGGGCGGCAGGACAAACGCGTCCTGGTGCCATTCGGGGAGCGTTTGCCTTTCTCAGGTGTGCTGGGGGGGCTCTATACCCCTGTCTTGAGGAGCCTGGGGATGGCCGGGTACACCAGCCTGACCCCTGGAAGGCTGCTGAACGTGCTGCCCGTGCGGGACCTGCGCGCGGGGGTGAGCATTTGCTACGAGTCCGTGTTTGGGCAGCTCAGTCGGCAGGCCGTGCGGGCCGGAGCCAACCTGCTCGTTGTGCTCTCCAACGACGCGTGGTTTGGGCAGGGGGCAGGGGCCGAACAGCATTTTCAGATGGGCCGCCTGCGCGCCATCGAAACCCGGCGGTTTCTGCTGCGCGCCGGGAACGACGGGGTCAGCGCAGTCATTGACCCCTGGGGCCAGGTCCGGTTTCGCGCGCCCCGGGGCGCGCGGGGCGCCTACCGGGTCACCTTTGATCTCTCGACAATTCGCACGCCCTTCGTGCTGTACGGCAACTGGGTCGTATGGGCAAGCGCACTGGCACTGCTGATGGCCGGTGCCAGGCTGATCCGCAATCCGGGGATTTCGCTCCGCCCGATCTCCAGTCAAGCCCTCGATACGAGAGCTGACCACGGGGAGCGTTGTCAGTCCACGGGTCCGCTGTATGGCCGATGAACCGGGTTGTCCATGATCAGCAGCCGGCGGCGGAAGCGGCGCGTCCAGGACGTCTTCAAAGTGCGCTTTCATCCTGTGGCCACCGCCTGAGGAATGCTTGATCAGCACAGGTGACCGGTGCACCACCGCCATCTTCGTCGGGTTTCCGGATCATGTGGCAGTCTGGGTTCCCCTAGAGATTCAAAGGATGGTGTCGAGCTGGACACCTTGCCCAGCCATGTAGCGGGTGACGCCCTCTTGGTCAATCTCGCGGAAAATTTGTGTGTCGGCCGAAGCGCACTGTACAGCTCAGTTTGACCTGGTCGTGGTGGAAAACGTTGAAATCCTGGGCCCTGAAGGGGTGCCGGGTGGAGCTCTGATTCGAGATGGTGGGGCGCGCCTTCCGGAACCGGATGACCGCTTCCTGTGGCTTTGGGGTGTCGGAAACGTCATCGCCTGGTGAAAGACCCTGCCATCCGTCATGAACGGATGAACGCTTGGTGGGAGCGCCTGCGCCCAGGTCATCCCTTCGAGCATGAATGCTCACCCAACACGTCAAGCCATGAGTCGAATGCATCCTTCAGGCGCCCAGGCCACACTGGGGCATGACGCGTCGCTGGTGGCTGATCCTGGGGGCGGGGTGGAGCTGGGGTGTGGCCAGCGCCCAGCCCGCAAGCGTGACCTTGACGAACATCCGGCATGACTTTCAGGCGCTGAACAACTGCGCGCCGGTCACCGCCATGACCCTGCTGGGGTATTACGGCGCCTCGGTGACCCAGGCGCAGGCGGCCGCCGTGATGAAGGATTACCCGGGTGATCCGCAGGTCACGAGTCTTGAACTGGCCAGCTACCTGGGCCGCGCGGGGCTGCAGAGCGTCATCCGCTACGCCGGGGACGCCGAACTGCTGCGGTCACTGGTGGCGGCGGGGTTTCCGGTGGTGCTCCAGCAGCGGCTCCAGCGGGGCAGCAACGTGGCGCATTTCCGCACGGTGTACGGGTACAGCGCGGGCCAGTTTCTGATCAGTGATCCGCTGCTCGGGCCGTCCCTGCGGCTCAGTGCCCAGCGGCTCGCCGAGCTCTGGGCGTACTACAACGGGGAGTACCTGGTGGCGTTTCCCCCCGCAAGGGCTGGGGAGGTGCAGCGCCTTCTGGGCAGCGATTACAGCGCGGCCGCGAACTGGCAGCACCTCCGGGCACATGGGGAGCAGGATGTCAAAGCGCGCCCGCGTGACCCGTACGCCTGGTGGGGGCTGGCCAAGGCCACCCTGCGCCTGGGCAATGCCGCGCTGGCGTCGGACTACTTCGAGCGGGCCGTGAATCTGGGGGTGCCCACCATGTACTACCTGTACCGCCAGGAAGCGTTCGAGGCCTGGACGCAGGCGGGACGGCACAGCCGGACCCTGAGCGTCACGCAGCGGGCCCTGCAGGCGTTTCCGCGCAGCAAGGAACTGCAGTATTTCCGCACCCTGGCTGGCAGAGCGGTGGGACAATCGGGCGGCTGAGGACCGAAGCAGTGGGGCTTGGTCGCCTGTGTCCGCCCGGGCCTTAATGGTCCGCGCAGTCATCAAATCTTTACAGAAACTTTATAAACCGCCGGTACGGTGGCCCGGATGTGGCGTTCTTTGCTCCTCACCCTGGGCCTCGCCGCCCTGAGTTTCTCCACCGCTGCGACCGTGACGGTCAAGCCCGGCGACACGCTGTACGGCATTGCCCGGCGCCAGGGCGTGAGTCTGGAGGCGCTGCTGGCGAAGAATAAGGGCCTGAATCCGCAACTGGCCCTGAAGGTGGGGCAGGTGCTGCAGCTGCCAGATCGGTCTGCCACCACCCGCGCGGCGACCGTGACCGCCACAGGTGGGGCCACCGTGCGGCCTGCGGGCATCCGCGTGACCGCGGTGCTGCCCGTGCAGGGCCGGTTGACCAGCCCGTATTCGCCCGCGCACCTGGGCCTGGATCTGGCCGCCCCGACAGGCACCCCGTTTGTGGCGGCCCGCGCGGGACGCGTGACCGAGTCCCGGTTTGACGCGCGGACCGGCTGGGGCTGGACGATCGTGCTGGACCACGGGGACGGCATGACAACGCGCTACAGCCACAACAGCGCCAACCTCGTGCAGGTGGGTCAGACCGTGGAGACCGGGCAGGTGATCGGCCGGGTGGGCAGCACCGGCAACAGCACGGGGCCACACCTGGACTTCCGCGTGATGGTGAACGGCAACGTCATCAACCCCATGGGTCTGTACTGAGCGGCGCCAGGGGAGAAGGGCATGCGCCTTCCCCCTTCAGGGTTTCTTGAGGCGCGCCGCCAACTTTACAGAAGCTGAACACGCGCGGCCCAGGGTGAAAGCGCCCTCTCCCCCGGGAGGGCCGCGTGACCACCGTGGTCCCGCGTCATTTCACGCCCTGGAGGCCCCCGATGGACACCCTCACCCGCATGCTCAACACCCACCCCAAGGCCAGTTCCATGGACGCTGCCCTGCTGGCCACCTGCCTGCAAGCATGCCTGGAGTGCGAGGCGGTGTGCTCGCTGTGCGCCGACGCGTGCCTGAGTGAACACGAACACCTGCACCATCTCACGCACTGCGTCAGTCTGAATACGCAGTGCGCCGCTGTCTGTCAGGCCACCGCCAAGGTGCTCGCGTCATCTGGGCAAGGGAACGCGCAGGTCCTGCAGGCGCAGCTGGAGGCCTGCCGGCGCGCGTGTCAGGCGTGCGCCGAGGAATGCGAGCGGCACGCGCAGGAGATGAACATGGCGCACTGCGCCGTGTGCGCCGAGAGCTGCCGACGTTGTGAGCAGGCCTGTCAGGCGCTACTGGGGAGCGTGAACGCATGAAGCGCATGCTGTTGACCGCTGCCCTGCTGACCTTGAGCTCCGCCCAGGCCGGTGGAATGGACATGGCCATGCCCGGCATGACCCACATGACGATGCCGATGACGCCTTCAGCGTCTGTGCCGGGGCTGTCCCAGATGGGGCTGCAGATGCAACTGGACATGCGCATGATGATGATGCCGATGATCAGTGACCTCGCCCGGTTGAGTGGGCGGTCCTTCGAGCGGGCGTTCATGTCCATGATGATTCCGCACCACCAGAGCGCCATCGACAGCAGCCGCGCCGTGCTGGAGCGCGCCAAGGATGAACAGGTGCGCGCGTGGGCGACCCAGATCATCGCGGACCAGACGCGCGAGATTGCTGAGATGCAGGCCCAGCTGCGCGCGTACGGCGGGCCGAATCAGGCGGTAATGGCGCGCATGGTGCAGATGAACCGCATGATGGACATGCCCGCCATGATCCGCGCGTCAAGCATGCCGGAACGTACGTTCCTGGAAGGCATGCTTCCGCACCACGCGGCCGCCAACGAGAAATCGAACCTGGCCCTGCAGCGGACGCAGGACCCCTTCGTGTTAGAGCTCGCGGAGAAGATCATCACCGCCCAGGCAGGCGAAATGCACGACTTCCAGGGGTGGCTCAGAGCGCATTAAGGCAGGGCCACAAGGCGACTGGCAGATCGTCCATGCCAGTCGCCTTCTGCGTTATAGGACGAACATGCCCCTGAGGGCCTGCCGGACTGGCTCGAACTCCGCTTCGGTCAGTCGGCCGAGTCGGCCGGTGATGCGCGCCTGATCCACGTACCGCAGCTGATCGGTCAGGGCGACGCTGTCGCGCGTGAGGCCACCACATCCGCGTTGGTACAGGGGGTACAGCGCGGCGCCCGGTGAAGTGCTGGATGCGGGACGTGAAGGGCACGACGAGCAGGCCGGGAAAGCGGGGCGCGGCAACAAAATCCGGCACCGCCACGATCAAGGCGGGCCGAAAGCCGGACTGTTCCGTGCCGCTCGGCTGGTGCGCCGCGAAGTTCACTTCCAGCACCACACCCAGGGGGGCGGGGTACGTCAATCCTCACCCATGTCCCAGCCCTGCCCAGGCACGTACCGGAACGGCTTGACCGCCGGCCGCCCCTGCGGCCCCCAGTCGTAAGGTTCGCTCAGCAGTAGGTCTGGGCTCGTGAACATCTGGGTGTTGCCTGGGTGTCGGTGGAGGGTGCCGCCTCCCAGCGAAAAGCCCTGGGCGAACGGCAAACGGATCACAGGGGCCAGAAGGGCGCGCCGCTGCAGCTGCCGGGCCTCACGTGTGGTCAGGCGGAGCAGGGTGCCACTGGCCGCTTTGTGTTTGCCCCGAAGCCGAATCTTGATGGTCATGCGCGCTCACCCCCCTTGCGGTGTCCCTGCAGTGTACGCCCCTGCGGAAAAAGGTGTGTGGGGCGCGCAGCGTTTCAAACGCTTGCCCCTGGGTCTGGTGCCCGCGGCTCGATCACCAGTCAGGCGGCTCACCGGTGGAGACCTCTGCGTTGCAGCGAGCACGGCTGGTCGACTGGACGGCGGGTGGGGAGCCCGGCGCCCATCAACAGGGTGGAATGGCCCTTCAGCGCGTGCTCTGCCGCGGTCTCAGTCCAGGCCATGGCATCGGCCTGCGTGTCGGGCGCTGTCACGAGACGCGATCTGCCAGCGCACAGGGCACTGAAGGCCGCACAAGGCGGATCGTCAACAGGCACAACATTCACTGTTGGCATGTCACGTGGTGGCCTGTTCACCTGGGCCTTGCCGGCGTGGGCGGGCGCCCCCACCTCATGCTCCAATACGGCATGGCGCGCGCCACTCGCACCCTGAATCCCCTGCACTTTGAAGATCTGGAGCCGCACCGTTTTGAAGATCTGGTGCGGCAGCTGGCCTACGATTACCGGCCCTGGGCCAGCATTGAGGCCACTGGCCGGGGCGGCGCAGATGACGGCATCGATATCCGGGCATTTGAGCAAGGCATCGTTCCCTCATTTGAAGAGGCCGACGAAGAGGACCTTCCCCCTCTCGTGGCTTCACGGCGGCTGTGGATTCTTCAGTGCAAGCGGGAAAAACGTATTGGCCCCGCGCAGGTCCGGCGGTATGTCGAGGAGAGTGTGCCGGGGCCAGAAGTGCCATATGGGTTCATCCTCGCAGCGGCCTGTGACTTCAGCAAGAAAGCCTATGACGCGTTCCGCGCCGCCCTGATTGGGACTGGCGTGCAGGAATTCCATCTCTGGGGGAAAGCCGAGCTGGAGGACATGCTGTTTCAGCCGAAGAATGATCATCTGCTGTTCGCCTACTTTGGCATCAGCCTGCAGACGCGAAAGCGCTCCAAGCAGAATGAATTGAGATCCCTCCTGACCTGGCGCAAACGAATTCTGCGCGCTCTCGACAGTGAGCGCGGCGTCATTGGGCAAGACGTCCTGCTGCTGGATGCGGACTGCCAGGACTACCCTCTCATGGACGAGGTGCCAGATTTCGAGACCGCTCAGCCGTGGGGCATCTTTAGAGTCAAGCTCATGCATCCACAGCACTTCCTGGTGCTTGAAGTGGCGCGGCACCTGGCGTATGCGGATGATCAAACGGGCGAGTGGGACGTGTTGGAAGAGGGTGAGGTTCCTGTCATTCGTGAGCAACTGTATGGTGGTCCACCGAGCGTCCGCACCCCTGAGACGAGCCGCTGGTACCGGGTCTGGGAAGAGGCAGTGCCGCGAGCGGCAAGGGCCGAATACGTCACGATGGCGCGCCTCCCCCTCGAAAGCATTGTGGGCCTCGTGGAGAAGGGCGATCTCGCCCACGACTGTCCAATTCTCTATATTCAGGTCACGGCAGAGGGACGACTCTTCCCAGAGGAATTCAGCTACCTCCTTGAGTTTCAAGATCGGCACAAGCAGAACCGGACTCTCCTGCCTGATCCGGAAAAACGAATATCTTATTTTAAGAACGCCAAATTTGCGCAAGATCACGCAGCTGATATCAGCTGAATTCAACACACGCTGTTGATGATTTTGATTTGGATGACTTTGACGTCGACGCTGCGGTCTTGGGATTGGTTCTTGATCAGGAGAGCAGATCGGCACGGCGCTTGTGTTTTTCGTAGATAGTCATAATCTAGAGATCATAGACAAGTACGGCAATATCCACATGGACTTCCTCATCCTGACAGTGTCGGAATTGGAACTGCAGTATTCGTCGTTGCTCGTCGATCGCAATATCTTTGGCGTACTGCTGGTGACTCCGCATGCTTTCGATCACTTTTTTTACCACTGATGTTGCGTCTTTGTTGCGATTAAAAATGAGGACGGCAGTCAGCAGGTCACGTGAGGTCAGATACTTGAGCAGTTGGTCGACGGTCTCAAGAAACAGCTTCTCGCCCCCCCAGAATTTGCATTCTCCGAGAAAGGCGGTGTCATTCCCCTGGCGCAGCAGGATGTCTGTTTTCCCGCGTCGGTTGAACGTCTCGCCGCTGACCTGCCCTCGAAACAGCATGTTGAGCGCAGCAAGCAGGACGTCTCGCAGGGCTTCTTCGCCCAATTGTCCTGCCATTCTGTTGCCACGCTCGAGTTGCCGTGCAAAGTCATCAATGGCGTCGAGCACAAGGCGGTAGTCCTTCTCCGGCAGGAGCGCGGAACAGCGCCGTTGTGGCAGTGGTGAGGACAGGGAAAGCGCCAGGGTTTGGGCCGGTTGGCCTTTTAAGAGAGATCTGGCGGCCTGCTCCGGGTTGAATTCGACGGCGATGCCATAGGCTTCTGCCTGCCGGTACGTCTCGACCAGCACATGCCGCCGGGCTTCAAGGGTGCGCAGGAGATGAGCCTGCAACTGCTCATTGAAGGGCCGCACCTCAGTTTCAACCTGCTCTAACCACCACTGAAACGGCTTCGTCAACGTGGCGACCGTCGGCATAAACCGGGCCGCATCGAACTGTCCCTCAAGAAAATGGTGGACAAACACCAGCTGGCGGCGGGATAGATCAATCTCTGCAGCGGGAGGGCTCGGCATCGCGGTAGCAGTGGCGCGAAGAGTCGGGTTATGCCTGTGCCTCAGCTTTCCACCTCGTCTGGGTCGCGCAACCGCCTGAATTGATCGGCCGGCATCTGTGAGGTCAGCGAGAAGTGGTACCGTCCGCCCAGGTGAATGTGCCCAAACTTCAGAGGCGACAGCCGCTGCACATCTTCGTCCCGCACCTCCACGCCGTCCACACGCAGTTGATTTAGGATGAGGTCGAGAGAGCGGGTGTTCCAGAGAATGATCGCGTTCACCACCAGGCCCAGGGCCCCCAACTGATCTTCCATCCCAGCGACGTCATGTTGCCGCAGTTCCCCATGTCGGCCCTGGAACACTGCCCGTGCCAGCCGGTGCCGGGCCTCCTGGCGGTTGCGCTGGGTGCCGATGGTGCGGCGGTAAAGCGGATCATCGTGGTAACTGAGCAGGTGGAGCGTGCTGGCGATCCGCCCCACCTGCTCCAACGCCCGAGTGAGGGCGCTTTTGGGTCTGACGCCGATCACTTTGAGCAGATCCGAGGCCCGCACCGTCCGGGTCATCAGTGACCCCGCGAGGCGCAACAAATCGTCCCAGTGATTGGCAATCAGCGCGGTGCTCACCTGCGACGTCGCCAGCGCATTCAACTTCCCATAGTTTGCTTCTCGGGTCACGCGCGCGTACGTCCGCTCGCGCAGATCAGCCAGCTCCGGGCTGAACTGATAGCCCAACAGACGGAACAACCCGAAGACCATGTACGACGAGGCCGCTGTATCTGACACGAGTTGCTGAGGGCGCAGCACCGTGTTCTGCTCAATCATGCCGTCCAGGGCGAACAGGGAATCGCGCAGGGTCCCCGGCACCACGATGCTGTGAAAGCCGCTGTACTGATCGGAGATGAAGTTGACATAGGTCACGCCACTGCGCACCCCAAAGTACTTGGGGTTCTGACCAGCGTAAATGGTTTTCACCGGCACCCGGAAGCGCAGCCCATCCACAGAGGCCACCTGACCGTCCCCCCACGCCGTCACCGTCGGAATGGTGGCCTGAAACTCGACCAAGCGGGCATTGGCACTGGCAATGGTTTCGGCGCGCAGGTAGTGCTGATCCACCCAGGACAGGCGGCCGCGCCCAAGGGCCTCGGTCTCCGGTTGAACCACCGCGTCCAGTCCGACATTGCACGCTTCAGCCAGCAGGACCGCGCACACGCTGACGTCGAGGTGTCCCACTCTTGTTCGTGCTTCACTCAACTGGGTGAAGGCGTTGGCACACCCCGTCCAGCGGTGCACTTCCAGGAGCAGATCCGGCAGATCCAGGCGGGGCATCCGCCTCGCCACCAGTTCCCGCAAGTGCCGCAGCCTGGGCGGCTCGGGCAGCGCCTCTTCCTCCTGAAGCACCAGCACGGTGCGGCCCTCTTCTTCAGCCAGAGAGACTGCGGCGTTCTGCTGGAGGCGGGCTTCCACCAGCCGGTACCGCTCGTCCAACTGGGCACTGAGCTGCGCCAGCATCACTTGCGGATCAGGGTCAAGGTCAAGACTCCGGCAGACCTCAGCCTTCAGAGCCGTCCAGGCCTGATCCGACAGCAGGCGCAGGCGAGGGTCGCTAAATTTGGGACTGGCCGACACAAAGACGTCGCGGCGCTTCAGGGCCAGATGCAGATGGTCGAGGACACAAAGGGTGTAAGCAGGCCGGTTCAATGGCCCTTTTCTGGGAATGAGCTTGCTCCAGTCACCCTTGACGAGCGTGAGTGGCACCTCGGTGGCCATGATCTGTGATCGGCGCCCCAGACGCCGCAGCGCCTGAAGCGCGGCCAGGGACGGCCCTCCAGCGGCGCTGCCCTCAAAGTTCACTGTCCTCAGCAGGGCCGGCAGAAACTGCTGCACATAGCTATAGCGACTCAGCAGCCCCTCCAGCCGGGTCTCGCTTCGCGGCCGAGTGAGTGCCTGAACCGTTTCCGCCGCGGCCTGGAGCTGTTCCTGAGACACCAGGGCCAGCACCCGTGCGGCGAACGCGGGGAAGTCCTGGGGCGGCTGCCCCAAACTCTCCAGGAAAGCCAAAGTGAGCTGATTGCTGCGCCGGGCCGCTTCTTCCAGTGACGGCAGCTGATCTTGCCGTGCACCGTCTTCTTGCCGTTCGATCCGGTTGAAGAGGTCAGTCAGCAGACTTTCGAAAAGGGTCAGCGCGTCGTCCAGGGCCTGACCTTCAAGGCGACGGACCGTCACCAGCAGGGTGGCGATGCGCCGGGAGCGGGTCATGCGGCGCATCGCCTGGGCTTTGACGCCCATCCCGATGCGGAAAAGGGTGTTCAGCCGTTGTTCAGGAAAACCGCTCAGATCCAGGGTGGTCACGCCGATCCGCCGCACCGCTTCAACCCGCTTGAGTGCACCGACGAGTCCGGGGGCGGAGACCGACAATGGCGCTTTCCGAAGTTGATCAAGTTGGGAGACCGATGAGCGAGGGGGGACGTCCAGCAGGGCTTCAAGGGCCGTCACCTGGGCTTCACTGGGCAGGGCC
>NZ_JAIQXV010000022.1 GCF_020166415.1 Deinococcus multiflagellatus | reverse complement strand
AACCGGCCTGAGTGCCAGAATCTCCATAGGGTATGGGTTTGGAGAGACGATAGGCCGTAATAAAGATGTCATCGAGGACACTGGTCGAGAACGTGATGGCGTTCTCTGTCACCACCGCCACTTGATCCTCTCGCCAAATTCTGAACAGCGAGGATGGACTGTGTTCGTCATCCACTTCATCCTCTGTGCTGTACACGACAAATATCTCCTGAAATCTGAGTGGCATCAGGTATTCTCTGGCGTACGAACCCGTCGGCACACGAATGGAAAATGCGCCTTTGCCAGAGACCAACGCTTCAGACGCCTGAACGCGGTACAGCGGAATGACGTTGGGCGAATACTCCGCGTCCAGAGGCACAGGCAGATCAGTGGCACTGACCCGGCTGACTGTTATTTGCGCAGTGGTCGCGCTGAAGTCCTGCCATTTCGTGGGAGTGGTGATGGTCACCCCTTCGGGCGTCGTGATGATGTCACCCGGACGCACACTGTAGGTTCGGGCAAGAGGCGTGCCGTCATCGGCACGCAGACCCAAGTGGCGCTCATCGGTCACACAGTGCCCAGCCGCCGTCATGGTGACCGTCCAATCTGAGACCGTGGGGGGAGAGACCGGGCAGGTGAAGGTGACCAAGGCCACCTGGGGCTGCGCACAAGGCACCGGCAAGTTTCGAGCCGCATCGGTCCGCATGCCACCAAAAGCCAGCGGGCAAGCGCCCGCCAGACCCAAGAGGCTCAGGCCAGTCAGGCCGATGCGCGTGATGGATCTCAAGATCATCGAGCATTGACTGTACGTGGCACATGGGCCGCCGTGTGCCGAATCTGCCTGTCGCAAGCGGCGAGGGTTATGCGGCGCTGCGTCTTGGGGCGCGCAAACAAGGATGAGCACGCCTTCAATACGTTATTGAAGCTCGGATGACGCACTGAGGCTGTGGAACCACAGGTTGTACCACTGGGCTTGCTCTTCGACCGTACTCCCCAATTCGTCGACAGGCTCAAAGAGGTCGACGAGGTCCGCTGTTTTCGCAGGGTGGCCTAAGGAGAGCCGATAAGCAACACGTGCGCCCATTGAAAGCGTCATCGGGGACGGATAAACCCTGAGCTTGAACGCACAATCAGGAAGCGCCGAAGGGACAGGCATTGTTCTGAGCAGCGATCATGCGCCAGCCTGACAGACACGCACGAATACCGTCTAGGAAGCAAAAATCTGTGTTTAAGTCGTGCTAGAGGAGGGGTGCGGTCTGTGCCGGCGCAGGTCAAAAGGGAGAGCGGCGAGGCAGGCGGCGGCCATGATTTGATGGCCACGTGCACCTGAACATCATGGGCGCTGCTGCCGGTGACCTCGCAGCGAAATCGGAGCAGCATCGGTTTGGGTTCGCCGATCGGGGTGAGTGAGCTGACGACGCTCGTCCTGGTCCACTGACCATTGCCCCAGACTGGAATGCTTGCCTCCTTCAAGGTCATCTTGCCTGGGGTGGGCATGACCCACCGGGCATCGGCCGTGCACCACTCGCGCACAAGTGCGGGGTCCACCGCACTGAGGCCTGGAGGCGGAGGCGCACGCAAGAGCCAGGTTAGAGCAGCCGCGCCGGCCAGCACGGTCAGTCCGGTCACCACCAGGCGCGCCAGCACCCGGCGTCGAGCCTGCGCGGCCTAAGGGTGGGCATAAAGCAGGCCGTGCTTCGCGGTTTGCGTCTGCTGCGCACGAGTCTGGGCGCGTGCCTTGGCCTTCGGTGTCTGGGGCTCCGCTGTCCTCACGTCTCTACCGTCACCGTCCTTTCAGGAATACTCCGATCTGCCAGCTGCTGAGCTCCACCCCCAACGGAGGTTTTTGCTCGAACAGGCGGGGCGCCCGCGCTACGCTGACGGCATCTCCCGCCCCGAGGTTCCCTTATGTCTGCGCGGCCCTCCGCATCCACCAACTTCGCGTACCTTCAACCCCTGGAACCCCAACTGGCGCGGCTCGGCGAGCTGGCCGAAAAGTACTGGCTGGACGACGCCAACACCGCCCTGATCAAAGCCCGCCAGTTCGCTGAACTCCTGGCCCAGACGGTGGCCGCCCGAACCGGCTTACTGCTGGTGCCTGGGGAAGGGCAATTGGACCTGCTCAACCGCCTGGCCCGTGAAGAGGTGATTCCGCCCGAAGCAGAGCACCTCTTTCACGAGATCCGCAAAACTGGGAACCGCGCCAACCACCGTTTTGAAGGCACGCCGGCCGAAGCACTCGACCAGGTGCGGTACGCCTGGGTGCTGGGCGTGTGGTACGTCCGCACGTTTCACGAGCCAGAATTCAAGACCCAGGAGTTCCAGACGCCGGTTGCGCCTCCCTCCGTGGCGGAGCTCACCCGCCGGTTGCAGGAGGCTGAAGAAGAAGTGCGCCGCGCCACGGGTGAGGTGCAAACGCTCCTGGCGCAGCAGCAGGCCCAGGGCATGGCGCAGCTTGAGGCGGTCATTCAAGCAGCGGGCAAGGCCGCGTCAAAGATCGAACTGACGGAAGCGCAGACCCGGCAGCGAATCGACACGCAGCTCCGGACCGCTGGATGGGACGTGGATACGGTCCATCTCACCTACAAGAAAGGGACCCGCCCGCAGAAGGGCCGGAACCTGGCCATCTCGGAGTGGCCCACGGCCGATGGTGGCTGGGCCGATTACGCCCTTTTCATCGGCTTGCGCCTGGTCGGCGTGGTGGAGGCCAAGCGGGCCGCGAAGAACGTCATGAGCAGCCTGGAACAGGCCAAACGCTACAGCCGTCACTTCAACCTGGCCAGCGTCAAAGACCTCGATTACCCGGAAGGCCCCTGGGGCGAGTACCGGGTGCCTTTCCTGTACGCCACCAATGGCCGGCCCTACCTTCGGCAACTGCAGCACGAGAGCGGCATCTGGTTCTGGGACGCCCGGCGGTCCACCAATCCCTCCAAGCCGCTGAGCGGCTGGCACAGTCCGGCTGGCCTGCTGGCCCTCCTGAATCAGGATGCCCAGGCGGCCGATGAGGCGCTCAAGACCACGGCCATGACCTACGACGTCGGGCTGCGGCCCTACCAGAAGCAGGCTATTGAGCGGGCAGAAGCTGGAATCGCCGCGGGCCAGCGCGAGCTGCTGCTGGCCATGGCGACCGGGACCGGGAAGACCAAGACCGCCATCACCATGATCTACCGCCTGCTCAAAGCCCGGCGGTTTCGCCGCGTACTCTTTCTCGTGGACCGCAGTTCACTGGGAGCCCAGGCGACCGCGGCGTTTGAAACCACCCGCCTGGAAGGCACCCGCACCTTCGCGGAAACGTTCGGACTGAAAACCCTTGATGACGGCACTCCGGATGCCGACACGGCGGTGCACGTGGCCACCGTGCAGAGCTTCGTGCGCCGCCTGTTCGGGGAGCCCGACACCGTTCCCGCCGTGGACACGTACGACCTCATCGTCGTGGATGAAGCGCACCGGGGGTACACGCTGGACAAAGACCTCGCCACGGGTGAGCTGACGTGGCGCAGTGAGGATGACTACGTCAGCAAATACCGCCGGGTCTTGGAGCACTTCGATGCGGTTAAGATCGCACTGACCGCCACCCCGGCCCTGCACACCACCCAGATCTTCGGCCTGCCCGTCTTCGTGTATTCGTACCGGGAGGCGGTGCTCGATGGCTATCTGATTGACCACGAGCCCCCCTACCTGCTGGAAACCCGGCTGAGCCAGACAGGTGTCACGTGGGAGAAGGGTGAGGCCGTGCTGAGCTACCTGCCCGGCGAGGATGAGGCCAAGCGGTACACCCTCCCGGATGACGTGAAGATTGAGGTGGAGGGCTTTAACCGGCAGGTGATCGTGGAAGGCTTCAACAAGGCCGTCTGCCAGGAGTTGGCCAAGCACATTGATCCCACCAGCCCGGAGAAGACCCTGATCTTCTGCGTGAATGACCGGCATGCCGATGATGTCGTGCGCCTGATGAAAGCGGCTTTGCGGGACCAGTACGGCGAACTGGACGAGGACGCGGTCGTGAAGATCACGGGGGCCAGTGACCGGCCCCTGGAGCTCATTCGCCGGTACCGGAATGAAAAGCTGCCCACGGTCGCGGTGACCGTGGACCTCCTGACGACCGGGGTGGACGTGCCGGCCATCACGAACCTCGTGTTCCTGCGCCGGGTGGGCAGCCGCATCCTCTTTGAGCAGATGCTCGGCCGCGCCACCCGGCGGGACGACGCGATCGGGAAGACGGCGTTCCGCATCTATGACGCGGTGGGGGCATACGAGGCGATGGCGGGCGTGACCACCATGCCGCCAGTGGTGACCCAACCCAAGCGGACCTTCAGCTCGCTGGTGGAGGAACTGCAGGCTGCACCCGATGACGCGGCCCGCGCGCAGCTGCAGACGGAACTGGCCGGGAAGATCCAGCGCCTGCGGGCCCGGTTCACCCCCGCGGCCCGGGCTCAGTTCCAGGCCGCCACCGGCCTGGCCCCCGAAGCCTTCGTCACTGCCCTGCGGGGGCAAGCGCCCGCCACCGTCGTGATTTGGCTGGCACCGGCCGTGGACGTCCTGAAGCTGCTGGATGAAGGGCGCACCCGGGGGGGGCAGCCCCTGCTGATCAGCACGCACGAGGACCAGGTGATCTCCGTGGTGCAGGCCTACCCAGGGGGCCAGCGGCCGGATGAATACCTCACTGCCTTCCAGACGTTCCTGCGGGAACACCAGGACCGTCTGCCCGCCTTGGTGACCGTCCTGACCCGACCTGCGGACCTGACCCGCGCGGACCTGAAAGCGCTGGCGCTCGCCCTGGACCGGGAGGGGTACAGCGAGAAGGTGCTGCAGAACGCCTACGCGCAGACGAAGCACGTGGATGCGGCAGCAAGCATCATCGGGTTTATTCGCGTGGCGATGGAGAAAGAAGCTCTGCAGCCCTTTGACGCCCGGGTGGAGGCGGCCCTGGCCCGGGTGATGGGCCTGCGGGACTGGACGCCGCTGCAGAAGCAGTGGTTGCGGCGCATCGCGGATCAGCTCAAGGCGAACCGAGCCCTGGACCGCGCCCTGTTCGATGAGCCCACCAGCCCCTTCAAGACGCAGGCGGGTGGGTTCAAACGCCTGGACGAGAAGGTCTTTAGTGGCCAGCTGGACTTCGTGCTGACGGAACTCACGCAGGCGGTGTGGGCCGCCTCCGCATGAGCAGGGGAGAGGGGACTGGTGGAAGACCTAGCCAGCCCAGTGGGGAGCCACCCCTGAGCGTGCTGAAGGACGACCACGAGTACGAGGTGCTGGAGCTGGTCCTGCGGACAGAGTTTCCCTCCAGGGGGCCCCGGCAGTTGTTGAGGGCCGAGACGGGTGGCACCGCCCGCTTTCACTACGCCGACTACGCCAAGTTTGCGGGCCTGCCGTTCGCACAGGGACCCGCCAAGCGGACGTACTCGGCCGAGAAAGGCGACTGGATCCTCAAGAACTGCCGTCACCCCTGCCGCCTTGACCCAGCCCATCCCCAGCTGGCGGCGTACGAGCTGCTCTCACCCGAAGACATGGAAGAGCTCTTTGGGGGCGGACGGGACCTCTCGGCCGCCTGGCAAGCCTTCCATCACCGGTATCCAGGGCGTGGCGGTTTGCTCGGGGTGTCCCGGGTGGGCCTGGACCTGGCGCAGGGCCGGGCCATGGTGCAGGTCGCCATTTCGCTCGACCACCGGGCGGCGTTCGGGAAGGACGTTCACCTCGTGCGGGACGGGGAGACCTGGACGGTGACGCGCGCCGTGATGGCGTGGGTCTCGTGACACAGCATTTCCGCGCCGGCGCCGCGTAGCATGACCCGCGAAGCCACCTCCTGGCCCCCGCGCCTCCCGCCCGCCTGGAGCGGCACCCCCAAGGACCCCATGACCAAGACCATCGATATTGTCCAGAAACTCTGGAACCTCTGTAACGACTTGCGCGACGACGGCGTGACCTACCACCAGTACGTCACGGAACTCACCTACCTGCTGTTCCTGAAGATGGCGAAGGAAACCGCCACGGAAGACCAGCTGCCCGAAGGGTACCGGTGGGATGACCTGCTGAAGCTGAGTGCCCCGGACCTGTTCGAGCATTACCGCCGCACGCTGCTGGAGCTTGGCACGAAGGGCGCGCCGCTCGTGCGGCAGATCTACGCGGACGCGAACAGCTTCATCCGCAAGCCGGTGACCATCAAGAAGCTGGTGGCGGACATTGACGCGCTGGACTGGTACAGCGCCCGCGAGGAAGGCCTGGGTGACCTGTACGAAGGCCTGCTGGCGAAGAACGCGAACGAGAAGAAGAGCGGCGCCGGGCAGTACTTCACGCCCCGGCCCTTGATTGATTCCATCGTCGCGGTGATGAAGCCGACGAGTGACGACCGCATTCAGGACCCGGCGGCTGGTACGGGCGGCTTCCTGATCGCGGCGCACCACTACATCCGCGAGCATGAGGACGAGTTCACCTGGGATGACGCGCGGCGTGAGCGCTACTACCAGGATGCCTACCACGGCATGGAGCTGGTGCCGGACACGCAGCGCCTCGCCCTGATGAACCTGATGCTGCACGGCCTGGCGAACGACCCGGAGAAAAGCGGCATTCACCTGGGCGACACACTGAGTGACGACTATAAAAAGCTGGGCAAGGCGACCTTGATCCTGAGCAACCCGCCTTTCGGCACGAAGAAGGGCGGTGGCGTGCCCACCCGGGATGACCTGACCTTTGAGACGAGCAACAAGCAGTTCTCGTTCCTGCAGCACATCTACAACGCCCTGGAGACGAATGGGCGCGCGGCGGTGATCCTGCCGGACAACGTGCTGTTTGAGAGTGGGATTGGTAAGGCGATCCGGGCGAACCTGATGGATAAGTGTCGCCTGCACACGCTCCTGCGCCTGCCGACCGGGATCTTCTACGCGCAGGGCGTGAAGACGAACGTGCTGTTCCTGACGCGCGGGGCAGGGGAGAAGGGGAACACGCAGGAAGTATGGGTGTACGACATGCGGGCGAACATGCCGCAGTTCGGGAAGCGCACGCCGTTTACGCGGGAATATTTCCGCGAGTTTGAGGCGGCCTTTGGGGAGGACCCCCGGGGTGGCGCCGAGGCCCTGGCCGCCCGCGTGGATACCGGTATGGAAGGCCGTTTCCGCCGCTTCACCCGGGAACAGATTGCCGAGCGCGGAGACAGCCTCGATATCTCCTGGCTGAAGGACGACAGCGCGGACACTGGGGAGCTGCCAGAACCTGCCCAGCTGGCGGAAGAGGCGCTGACGGAACTGAAAGGCGCGATGGAAGAACTGCGGGCCATTCTGCTGGAGCTGGGCGAGAGCGACGAGACGCTGGAAGAGGCCGGGGTGCTGGTGTGAATAGCGAAGGCTCGCTGCCGGATGGATGGGCCGAAACTACGGTAGGGCAGGTCATCGAGCTCAATCCGAAAAATGAGGAGGCAGACGACACACGTTCAGGGTTCATTTCCATGAGTAATTTGGGTACTCGATTCCACGACGTCCCTCAATTTGAGGAACGTCCTTGGGGCGACGTGAAGAAGGGCTACACGCATTTCAAAAGCGGTGATGTTCTTCTGGCGAAAATAACCCCCTGCTTCGAGAATGGAAAATCAGGAATTCCTGCTGATCTACCCAATGGGATTGGTGCTGGAAGCACGGAATTCTTTGTGTGCAGACCGCATGCCATGACTATTCATCCACAGTTGCTCCTCGCGTTCTTTCAGACGGAAAGATTTTTGCGTGACGGCGAAGTCAATATGTCTGGCTCTGTCGGTCATAAGCGCGTTCCAAAAGACTTTCTGATTGAGCAACGACTCCCTCTCCCCCCCCTCCCCGAGCAAATCCGCATTGCCGACAAGCTCGACACCCTCCTCGCTCGTGTGGAGGCAGGCCGTGAGCGGCTGGAGCGCGTGCCGAAGCTGGTCAAGCAGTTTAGGCAAGCGGTGCTGAGTGCAGCGGTGAGTGGGGAGTTGACGCGGGAATGGCGAGGGGGTGCGGATCACAAATGGGTTACAGGGCCGATCGGCTCATTTGGCGCTGCCATTCTAGGTCGGCAGCGTTCCCCGAAATATCATGAGGGCGCAAATATGCGACCTTATCTAAGGGTCCAGAACGTCTTCGAAGACTTTATTGACATCAATGATGTAATGGAGATGGTTTTCGACGATAAGGACTTTAGGACATACAAGCTCGAGCACGGCGACATTCTCTTGAACGAAGGGCAAAGCCCTCATCTTCTAGGTCGGCCTGCCATGTTCCGCAACGAAGTTAAGGACGCCTGCTTTACGAACACTCTCATCCGTTTCCGTTCAGGACCCAACATTACTCCGCAATTCGCTCTTTACACGTTCAGGCATTACATGCACAGTGGTGTCTTCCGTGGGGAGGGAGCGATCACAACTAATATCGCCCATCTTGGCCTTGGAAGATTCACCTCGCTTCAGATGTCAGTTCCTCCCCTCGATGAACAGGCCGAAATCGTCCACCGTGTCGAAGCCCTCTTCGCCATCGCTGACCGTCTCGAAGCCCGGTATCAAGCGGCTCTCACTTCCTTCGACCGCCTGACGCCAGCGCTGCTGGCCAAGGCGTTCCGGGGTGAGCTGGTGCCACAGGACCCGAGTGACGAGCCTGCCTCGGTTTTGCTGGAGCGCATCCAGACGCAACGAGCACAAGAGGGCACAGGCGTAAAGAAGGGACGGAAACCGAAAGCGACTGCCCCTACCGAGGGCGATTCGCCGAAGCGTCGTGGGCGTCCACCCAAAGCAGAAGCAGAGGGCGTGGACGCCAGTGAGCCCAAGCGCCGGGGCCGTCCCCCGAAAGCGCGTGCGGACGGCGCCAGTGTGCCTCAGGCGAGCAGCATGGAGGACGCCATTCGTCTCCTGCAGGAGCGCGGGCAGCAGCGGGCAGAAGGCACCCGACAGGTGAGCCTGTTTAGTGAGGAAGTCACGTCCTAACTGGAGCATGATTCTGGCAGGAGAGAGCCAAGCCCGAGGACTTGAACACCCACTCTGCTGACCCCACATAACGGCGTGGGCTTTGAGTTAAATTCAAAGCCCACGCCGTTGTGTTGTGGCTTGACGGCCTCACATCCAATGGTTTCTCTCGTTCTCGAAGGCTCGGACCAGCGTGGAGTCCCCTGTGTGGCGAGCCGCCGCAACCCTGAGGTCATGGATGTCCAGAAGATCCGGCGCCGTCTCCAGCAGCCGGGTGTATATCCTGATCGCCCGGTCAAATTGACTGGTCAATGTAGCCTCGTGGCCCAGCTGCTTGACCAGCACGGTCACGCTGGACAAGGCCGCCGTTCGGTGTCCCAGGGCCCAGTCACTGTTCTCAAACGCAGCGAGAAACTCCCCTTTGTACAAACTCAGGGTGCGGGCCAAATTCCTGGTCGTGACCGCATCCTTCAGCTCCAGAAGGTCCAGTTTTACGGTGTAGTGGTGGACGAGAAAGTACTGCTGGGCGTGGTAGGAACCCTGCGAGGTAATGGCAGGCGCCCCCAACACGGTGCGCAGTTCGCGCAGGTGCGCTTTGACCAGGCTGGCTGCCGCTTCAGGAAACTTTTCTGGATAGAGCGCAAGCTGCAGGTCCCGCCGCGTTTGCATCGGTTTCAAAATCAGGCAGGTCAGCAGGCCGACCGCTCCCACACTCAAGGGCAGCACCTCATCATCCACGGTGACCTTGGGCATCCCCAAGGTGTGGACGCACAGCTGGGGCTGTTGACCCGCCAAGGCCGTGAGGGGCAGGCCCCGGAGACTGGACATCCGGTGGCGCAAGCTGTCCAGAGCGGCGCCCACGCTCGGCTCCAGGCGCGCGGCTTCCACCATCTCAGCTACATCCTCGAGATCCGTGGCAAAGGACGGCAGGAGCTGCAAGCGATAGACGTCTTCAACCGCAGCCAGCAGTGTAGGGAGGTACGTGTCTGCCCCTACTCCATACAGGGCATGCGCGTGATGCAGCTTGGCCCGCGCTGCCTGCACCGCTTGCCCTGCCTGGACGAATGTGTCGACGGCGGAGTGCAGGTCCGTGACGGCCAGCGCGTGCTGCTTTTCCCGGTTTCTCAAGATGCCGCGCGCCAGCATAAGGGCGGGCGGTAGCGCCTGCCCTGGGGGCGGCGCGCCCGCGTAAAGCGCGGCGTACGCCTCTGCAAATCGGCCCTGCCGGGCACACCATTCGGCGAGGCGGGGGGCCAGCCACACGCTCAGCTCCGCGTCTCTTAGGGCGTCCTCCATGGTGGCCATCTCGGCCAGCAGCGCGCCGTACCGTCGCCACTCACCCCGCCGGGCGTGCAGCAGGGCCACGCTGCTCATCAGGTGCGCTTTCGCCCGCATGGACGGCGTGGTCTCCATCAAGGCGTTCGCTTCCTGCAGGGCTTCGTCCACCAGTGGGGTCTCGCCCCCTGCCACCAGCAGGTCCAACCACCCTTGCAGCGCGGTCATGCGCGGGAGCGGATTCGGCTGGGCGGGGAGGTCCGGTAGGACGGATTGATAGAGCGCCAGCGCCCGCGCGATCTGGCCTGCATTGGCCAGCATCCGCGCCAGGGACACGGCGACTTTGGCACCCCCAACCGTGTCCCCCTGTTGCAAGTACCCGTGCAGCGCCGCTTCTACGCGGGCGAGACCTGGACGCGCGGCACCGCTTTGGAATTCGGCCACCCCCCACCACCGTTGCAGCCGCAGCGCCAACTCCCCCTCGGCCAGCGGCGCCACGGTTTCAAAGTGTCGGCAGGCCTCCTCCAGGCGGCCAGTGGCGCGCAGCAGGTTGCCGTACTCGACCTTCGCTTCCACGTGCCCGGCCAGGTGCGCCCGGAGCAGGGCCGGCTCCGCCCGGCCAAACTGCCCCAGCCGAAGGGCGCTGATCCCGAGGAGGCGCTGTTCATCTGGTGTGAGGTCGCGGTAGCCGGCCAGGTCGGATATGACCTGCCCGTACTGGCCCTGCTGAAAATGGGCTTCAAGTCGGCCCAGACGGCGTTCCCGATCCATGTCCAATGCGTTCATAGCGTCGGCAGCATGAAATTAACGCCCGTCTCGCCCCACATGCTGCTGCTTTCGCTGGCCCTCCTGACGCTGCCCGCCACCGCTGCGGCCGAGCCCACGCCCCCGTCCGAGTCGCCCGCCCCTATCGTTCAGCCGGACAGTCTGGGCAGCAACGATTACGGCTTGGAATAAGCCCTCACTTGTCATCAGGAGTTCCCATGTACATGCCCGTATTAAAAGTGAAAGGCGGCGAGCTGTCTGCCTTAAAAGCTTCGCAGGTAGAGCTCTTGTCCCCCCTGCTGGAACTGGTGCCGCCTAAACCCGCAGATGACCCCGCCAAAGTGATCCAAACGCGCGCCAAAGAGATCGCGCGGGCGTGGCGGCATGAGATTCGCGTGGATGTTCTGCAGTTCGTGGCCGCAGTCGGTGAAGTGCTGCCCAGTGGCGTGCATGTGCTGGACGCTTTGGACACCGCGCTGATGTCGCATGGTGTGCCGTTGATCCCCGTGACGGGGCTCGGCCGCACCGCCACCTTCCAGACGGCCGCTGCGGGGGTCGCCGCCAGACGTGGACGCGGCGCCGCCCTCCGTTTACAGGCGTCGGATCTGCAACGGCCAGGTTTGGCTCAAGGGTATGCGTTGCAGGCGGCCACCGATCTGGGCCTGCCCGCAACAGGCATCGACCTCATTCTCGATCTGCAAGGCGTGGCGCCAGCAACCATGGCCAGCCTGGCCACGGCTGCCGACCATACCTTGACCGCCCTGTATGCCACGCCCACGGGCGCCGCAGCGCCTGCTTGGCGGGCATGTTATGTCGTGGCTGGAGGGTACCCCGTGAATCCAAGTGGGGTGGCACCCGGGTCTGTCACGCCCCTTCCCCGCGCTGACTGGCAACTGTGGTCCACCCATACCTTCCCCGTGGCCACGGTGTACGGCGATTATGGGGTGGATTCCCCGGCCTTCCCCGGCACGGGTGGCCGTGCGTTCTCCAACATCAAGTACACCACCGATCAGGATTGGCTGTTCATTCGCGGCATCAACGTGACCATGCCAGGCGGCCGATCTCAATTTCTGGCCAACTGCAAAATCCTGACTGCCCGTCCGGAGTTCAAAGGGGCCGCTTTCTCCAAAGGCGATACGTTTATTGCGAACACCTGCACGGCTGGCGCCACACAGGGCAATCCGCAGCAGTGGCGGGCGGCGATGTACTCGCACCACATTGCTTTCGTATTGGATCAGCTCCGGGGGCACGGGGCTGCGGCTCCCGTGCGGCATGGACCGCCAGCGCCGCCCTTGCCTGCACCTGGCGTGAAAAAGGCCAAAGGCGCGTCTAAAACGCCCAAGGGTCCGAAAGCACCCGCTGCGCGCGCGAGCAAATCGAAGTCCTGACCACCGCCTGCAGTTCTTTCAATGAGAGCTCATCCAACAAGGCCTGCCACAACACAGGCCTTGTTGCGTGTTTGAACTCGGCGGCCAGGCCTCGGGCGGCCAGCGCGTCATACGCTTCATCGCGCCACAGCAGGGCCACCAGCGCTTCGGGATCGACCGCTGGGTTCCGCTTGGCCCGGCGGACGGGCGTCAGGCGCACCGCAGTTTTCGCTTTGGGGGGCGCAGGGTCGGCGCGCACAATACCCCACCAGTCGGGCAGCATGGGCAGGGCAGGCTCAATGTGTTTCGGACTGGCCACCAACGTGAGGTAATCGAAGACGGTGGCGTACATGGCACTTTGCGCGGGCAGGCGCTCCAGGGTGTCTTTGGCGCTTTTGATCTCATACCCACGCATCACACCGTTCACCACCGCGAGGTCAATGCGGTTGGTGCCGTGGCGCACGCCAAACTCGTTCACGATCTCGGTGTCGGGCCTCGTCCCGTACCGTTGCTCCACGTGCCGCTGCAGCACGGGCCGAATGTCAGCATCCTTCATGGGCGGATCACAGTGACTGAAATTAACACGGTTGAACTCCATGAACTGGCACGCATCACAGTGCGGGGCAAGACCCAGGCAGGGGCACGACTGACAGGCTGAGAATCACGGCGACGACCTGAGAGCCATCATCGGCTCCCCCTATTGGTGATCAGCGCCGGCTCTCGCAGCGTGGCGTCCACGAGCTCGGACACAGCGATCAGGTGATCCAAGGGGCGCCAGGCCTCCAGCGGCACTGGGGGCTGCCAGTTCAGACCCTCGTGGTGGGCCAGCAGCGCCCCTGGACTGTCCAGCACTGGCACGTCGCGGCGCAGCTGGTCCGGGGACCAGAGTCCGTAAGCCATGCCCAGCCGCATCGGGAGGATGTGCCGGTGCGTGGCCTCGCCGTACCGCATGGCCCCGGCGCAGTAGCGCGCGCGGCGGTCACCTGGGCGAATGCCACGCGCCGACGTGGTTTTGTGGCACATGAAGGGCACGCCTTCCGCCTGCTCGTCAATGATGTGCTGCACCCGGGCGCGGCCCAGGAAGCCGGGCCGGTCCTTGCGGAACGGGCACTCCGGGCAGGGCTGCGACAGGCCGAACACCGCTTGCACGTCGCCGTTGCTGCGCAGGGGCTGGAAGCGGCTCATGGCGTTCCCGCCAGCGAATATTCGTACGCGCCGCGCTGCTGGTCCGGTCGGGCATTGACCCGGCGCTGCACCTTCTGGCGCGCGATGAGGCGCGTCAACACCTGTCCGCACTGCCCCGGGGTCAGGGTGAGCTGCTCGGCCAGCTCGCGCCGGGTCAGTGGCCGCTCGGCGGCGCGCAGCGCGCCGAGGATCACCTCGCTGCGCTTCACGCCTGCCCCGTGCCCCGGCACTGCCGGCAGGACAGCTCCGGCACCCCGGCCCGCAGGCACGTGCAGGGCCGGCGCAACACGAAGCGCCCGCCGCTGCGGCGCAGCACGCCCTGGCCGGTGAGCACCCCGCCCTGGCTCAGATCCGCCGACACCTCGGCCACCGGGCGGCCACTGACCCGGGCCGCGTCCCGCATCAGGCCCTGGGCCTGGGCGTGGTTGAGCGCGCGGGTCACGCCACTCCCAGGGGCGGGCGATGGGCCACGGCGCGGGCCGGCACCCGCTGGCGCCGGCCCTTGACCTCCTCCGCCCGGCACACGCCCAGCACAATCAGGAGCATGCCCATGGCCAGCAGTGCCCAGATCTGCGCCGTGACGTCTGCCAGCGTGGGCACCGCGTCAATCGCCCCGGCAGCGCCCAGCACCAGAAACATGCCCAGGCCGGCGCTCAGCGTGCCCGGGGCCTTGGGCAGCGCGGTGTCCTGGCAGCGCCGGCACAGGCCGGGGACCTTGACCAGTTCGGTCTGGCAGCCGTCGCAGGGAAAGCCGGCGGGCAGGTCGCGGGTACGGCGGTCGGCTTCGATCAGCCCCAGCTGGCGGTAGGCCTGCCGCTCGGCGAGGCTGCCGCGCTGCGTGTCGTACAGCGCCGCCCAGGTCTGAAAAGCGGCTTGCCGGCGGGTGAGGGGCATCGGGATGGTCGGGGTCATGGGGGGGCCTCCTTCGCGGGCTTGAACCGCGCCGCAGCGCGGGCAGTGGGTGGACTGGGCGGACACTGGGGCGTGACAGCGCACCCGGTCCACGCACCAGGTGCTGGGCTGAAACAGGGCAGGGGAGGGGCGGGTCACGCCTTGCCGCCGTGCCGGTAGGCGGCCACCCCGAGGTGCGCGGTGAAGGCCCGGGTGCTGGGGGCCGGGGCAGCCACGGTGCACAGGTCGGTGTGCAACTCGGCGGCCACGCGGCGGCTCATGTTGGTGATCACGCGGCCTTCGCCCGTGGCGCGGTTCCAGGTGGCGTTGATCTCCAGGCGTTCGTGGTCCGGGTCCAGGAGGTCGAGGGGCGCGGTGCTGATCACGGCCAGTTCGCCGCGCAGCAGCAGGGTCAGAAAGCGCAGGGCACTCACGCTGCACCGCCGCGCCAGAACGCGTAGTCCTGGGCCTGGACGTGGTCAGAGCTCTCCTGGCAGCGCTGGCACAGGCCGGTTTCTGCCCGGCCGGGCTGGCCACACACCCCACAGGGTTCGGTCCGCAGCTGCAACTCGTATTCGGCGCGCCATGCGGCGGCAATGCGGTCAGCACGCCGGGCACGGGCGGCGCGCTCGGGGGTGCAGGGGTCGGCGCTCAGTTCGCTGATCATGGCCAGGAAGCGCAGGCGGGTCAGGCGGTCGAGACGGGTCATGCCGCCACCGCCCGCGTGGTTCCGATGCTGGGGCCATAGGCGGTCACCGCCGCCTGCAGGTTCCCTTCGAACCGGGCGCGCACCCGCTTGTAGGTGCTGGCCACGTCGCTGGCCTTGCGCGTCAGGCGCCCCACGTGCAGCACGCCTGCCGCGTCGGCCGTGATCTCAATGCCCAGGTTGCGCAGGCCGACAACCACGTTGTGGGCCGCGACGTGGGCCACGCGGTCACCACCCTGGACCCGGGCGTTGCGCCCTTCGACCCAGACCAGAGCGTCCGCGAAACTGGCAAACTTCAGGGCGCACTTGGGGCCCACCGCGCCGATCAGGGGCACGTCGTAGCCTGCGCCGGTGGGCAGGGCGATGCCGCAGCAGGCGCACTGGGTGGCCTGAATTTTGGGGAAGCGGCTGTCGGGTTTTGGCTTGCGCGCAGACGGTTTGTGCTGCATGCTGTCTCCAGTTCCCCCCACCCCCTGGATTTGCTTGCGAGGCATCTGGAGTGGGGGGAGCGCCTTTTGGCTTGCTCTTAGAGTAACGTCGCGTTACATTAAGTGTCAAATGGAAACTTCACGTTACATAGAGGGTCTGCTCCACCCCGGACCCCCCCTAACGCCGCAACCTTTTAATGTGCGGGAGACTTTTCATTCGTGCGAGACTGGCAGCCAAGCCATGACCCTGCGGAAAGTCGTCCTGCAACCGTCCTTTGATCCCCGCCGCTGGGACACCGACCTCAACGCCCTTGACTGGCGAGAGGTGGTGGCCACTCTCAATCCTCTAGATGCCCGCACACCTGCCCTGCGTGTCCTGGCCATCAACACCAGCCGCGACGCCGCCCTGATTGAAGAGGCGCTCGCCACCCTGACGCCCAGTGGGCTGTCCCGGGGCGCCCAATTGATGGCCCTGTCGCAGTTGGGCCGGCATGCCGAAGTGCTGGCGCTGGCGCACGACACCATGCCTGCCGGGTCCACCGAAGAGGCGCTGTTCGACGCCGCCAATGCCTCCTTCGCGGTGGCGATGGCGGCCGCCGTTTCCAATGACCTACCGCTGGCGCAGACGCAGCTGCACGCGGCGCGGCTGCTGACCGCCGCCCTGCAGATGCCGGCGCGCCTGCAGTTGGTGGCGCTGGAGCACGAACGGGTCAAGGCGGCGTTGGGTCAGGGGGACGTGAACGCCATTCAGCAGGTCATGAACATGCTGCCCATGCCGGATCGACGCCGGGATTTTGCCAACGGCATCAAGGCGGACGTGTACTTCTGCCTGGGGGACTACGACGCGGCGCGGCGCATGGCGCCCAGGGACTCCCGTGGCCTGATCGCGTCCGCGCTGCTGGACCTCCCCTTTGCGGAAGAGACCCTGGCTGCAGTCTCGCCCACCAGCCTGTACCTTCAGCTGGCCGAGGCGATCCGTGACCCACAGCGGCCAGTGCCCCTGCCAACCCAGGAGCCTTACGCCACCTACGCCCGGCTGTTGCGCGTCTGCCGCCTGCTGCAGCAGCCCGGCGGCGCTGCGCAGGCGGTTCCCCTGCTGGCCGCCATTACGCCGATTGGCGCCGATCAGCAGGTCATGCTCGGGGCGCTCCTGATCGCCGCGCGGGTGGGGGGCGCCAGCCCCGTGCAGCCCACGCATCAGGCGCTGGCACTCATTCGCGGGGGCTTTGCCCGGATGAGTCACGTCCGGCCGCTCGCCGTGTGGCTGCGGCGCGAGATGCCAGGTCTGTTCATGCTCATTGCTCACCTGCCTGGCGCGCCGGCCGAGATCAGTGACCTCATCATGAGCGTGCCCCTGCACGTCGGGAACGCTGTGCGTTGGCAGGGCCGGGTGCTTGGTTTGCCCGGTAATACCGGCAGTCAGCAGGAGGCCCGCGCGCTCGCAGGCAAGCGGCCTCAGACGGTGCACTCCCAGACCCGGGGCCGCTACAACCAAGCCCTTGAGGCCATGAATCTGGGCGACCAAAAGATGGTGTCGCTCGCCGCCCTGACGCGTGCCGTGACCCAGCTCGCGGCCGGTGAGCATGATTCGGATGGCGCGTGGAAGGCCCTGCTCGATTCGCTGGTGGCGATGGCCAGAGGGGATGAGCTCAAGGCCGCGCTGGTTGCCGAAGTGACGTCGGGTCACACATTTACACCCCCCCCTGGCCGTGTAAATCTGAGCCTATGAAAAAATCCCTGTTGGTCCTCGCTGTCGCCCTCTTGACCTGCGCGCCCTCGGGCGCGACTGGCACGACAACTTCGTCGCCCAGTGAGCCTGCCGCAACGGTGATGCCCGCCCCGACCCCTCTCCCACCGACCCCCCGGACACCCCGGAGCGGTCCCATGAATGACCCAGGCCCCTGCGCTGGCTGCTGAGCACCCACTTCCCTTTGTCTTCAAGTTGTCTAGACTGATTTGTGATAATGCTGTGGCGCTGACGTGGCGGTGACGCGACGGTACAAAGCGCAAACTACGTGTGCCAAGGGGCAAGGTGCGCCCTAACGTAGCGATATGAGTGCGCTGCGCCTTGCTTCACCAATACCTTTTAAAGCGCTCTCCGACTTCAAATGCCGCGTACCAGACGCGGTCATTCGGAAGGAACGGGGATTTCTGTACGCCTATCTGCCGGATGACCCGTCGCTCTGGGCCGCCCGCGACGTGCTGTGTTCACTGAAATACGACACGCCTGCAAATCCGCCCCGGACCCTGGCGCCGCTGGGGACCGCTTCAGCCGGGTAGACATAGGGCTGTTCGCCGAGGGTGGCCACCTGCAGGCCGCCCTCGGCCGTCGCGTCGATCACCACGACCAGGTCATGCCCGGCGGGTGCAAACACCACGCCCAGCAGGGGAAGGTGTCTGAGTTCAAGATGCGAGAGCGCGCCGGCCGGCGCGCTGGCGCCGGGTTCTTCCATGCTGCGCCAGGTGGCGCGGCGCTCTAGCGGGATGCCGAACATTTCCCAGGCCTTCTCGGAACTCATGCCGAACGCCCGCAGCAGCCCCGTGACCGTGGTGGGACCAGCGTCGAGCAGGTTGACCTCACGCGGGCCTTTCGGCGTGCTTTCCACACCGCGCACCATTCGGTTGAGATGGGCGCGGGTGACGCCGCTGTTGCGCTCCACCTCGCCCATGCCGCCGTTTTCCTGAATCAGCCACGCCAGCATCTGCCGGCGCTGCTCATCGGTCTCGACCACTGGAGGCCGCGTAACGGTGGCGCCACGCGGCGCCCGTTTACGCCCCGGCGACGTGGATTCACTGACTTCTGGCTGGGGACGCTTGGCTCTGGGCATGAATTCTCCGGGTGAGGCCGCTCACCGCATATTCACACGGTAGTGACGTGACGTAACAATAGCAACCAAAACGGCGCGTGATGTGACGATGTTGTGGCCCCGCTTGCCTCTTTTGTATCGTCACGTTACATTGAGGTATGACTAGAAACGTGGCGATACGAAGGCGGTTGAACCCGACGAAGCTGATCGAGGCTCGTTTGGCGGCCGGTATCACCACCCAAGCCGAGATGGCCAAGCGCATCGGCATGACGCGGATGCGTTACGGCTATTGGGAGCGGGCCCAGCCGCCTGTAAAATTCGATTTCCACTTGATGAGCGCTCTCCTGCAAGAGTTGAACGTCAGCTTTGATGACATCTCGGACGTTCTTGAGGCAGGCTGATGCCACAGCCTTACGTCTCAAAGCAGGTATCTATATGAGTCGTATTCCCGACTCGGGCGTTTACGCGGTGGAGAACACGATCACCGGGCAGATTTACGTCGGCAGTTCGGTCAACCTTGATCAGCGGTTGGCCACGCACCGTAGCAGCATCAACACAGGTCACTGGGATAACAAGTTGCTACAGCGGGATGCCAAAGCATATGGCCCAGAGGCGTTTCGCTTCGTGATCTTGCAGCGCACCAGCGATGTGGCGGAATTGGAATACCTGGAACGGATGTGGGCGCAGCGCCTGAATGCCTTAGGCGCTGATGGCTACAACCCAGGAAAGGTGTCCAAGTATGCCCGCATCTTCGAGCCGACGGCAGAGCAGATCGCCATCTTCGAAGAGCGGTTTCTGCTCGTGACAGCCGAGTACACCGATGACCGTGAAGCGGCGCGCGCACTGGAAGTGCACGGTGTCAAGCGCCCCACCGGTGGGGCGCGATGGAGCACCCAAAAGGTCCGCTCCATCCGTGCGCAGCTTGCTCAGCGACATCAGGAGGGCATGTCATCCTCGTCTGAGGCGCCAGCATGACGGTCTTCAACCTCCGGTTGCGGGCCTGCGTGACCACGATGACGTTGCCCAGCAGGAGCGCCAGGGCCGCCGGTCCATATAGGGACATGCCGCATCAAAGCACGTCCGGCGGCGGCGTGCTGGCGCAGGTGCGCTGATGGTTTACAAGCCTTCCACCAGCAGTCTGGCCACCACGCCCCCAGTCTTCACACAGGGGACTTTCCGCGCGGCGGCTGGCCCGTCCTGGGCCTTGATGAACTGGTCCAGGACCGCCACGATGTCAGGCTCACGGCCCGTGTGGTCGGCCACCACCTGCCGCAGGTTGACCACGAGGTCTGCCGTGCTGGGCGTGGTGTCAGGGCAGAGCCGGTCCAGCTGGGCAACTTTGTGCGCAATCTCCGGGTCGGCGGGACGGCGGCCTGCGATGACCGCCAATTGGCGCGCCTCCTCAGCCACCCCGGGCGCGGCCTGGGGGGCATTGACCTGCGCCGCGCGGCTAGCCGCCGTGCCCGCCTGGGGCAGCGTGAAGCTGGCCGCTTCCTCTGGGCTGAGGCTGCTCTCCCAGAGGATCACGGCCACGAAGAACAGCGCGGGTGCCCCCAGGAGCGCCGCAAGGGCTGGCCACAGCAGGCGCCGCTTCTTGCGGGCCAGGAAGAGGGCAGCGAGCCCCGCAACAAAGATGATCAGCGGCACGAGAACGATCAGCAGGGTGATGTCCACGCCCCATCAAAGCACGCACGGTGCGGGCCGCGCGGCGCAGGTGCCGCCATGACCCGCCTGGGCTTGCCAGCGCCGCCCCCTGTTGCCCTGTCGCCACCCATCACCTGCCAGCAAGGCCGAGCCTGCACGCCGAAGCCACACCACTAGCGCTCTTTCTCACGGCCATACCCCGGACGGCCGCACACGACCAGGGTCCACTGCTCCAACCCGAGCGTGACGCATGACAACCAGGACCTGAGCACCCGCCCCCAGCCCACACGGCTGGGCGTGCGCGTGCCTCTGTGCAGCCAAGCCCCACCGAGTGCGCCGATACCGCTTCATCCTCGACGGCGCAGATACGGATACGGCCTGTGACGACGTTCCGCTTGGTTCACGCGGCAAGGTGGCTGAGAGGCCAAACCCCCCGCACAGTTGATCCCTGACGTGCCTTCGTAGCCCCACAGCCAAACGGCAGCTGCACCCCCACTTCGCGAACTCCCTGGCCCGTCAAGGCTCGGCCCGGCATGCGTGAAGCGGCCTGCACCCCGAGGACGGTGCAGCGCGCCCCTGATCCCCCTGGCGCGAGACAGACGGGGGAGGCGGCCACACCGGCGCCGCCCGAAGATGACCGGTGGTGAGGTCCCTACGCCACCAAGAGCAGGAAGGCGTCCGAACACCACATTCCAGCCCCTGCCCCGTGCAGGGGCATGTCATGGAGGGTCTCCGGCCGGGGAGCCCCGAGGCCAGTTCAATCCTGGCGCCCTCCACCCCCACCAGAACCGCGTGGGCATCATCTCCAGGCCATCACTGGCTGAAGCGGCGTGTGCCGATGAACACACCGCGCCCGGGCGCAGCCTTGGGGGGCACGCCCAGACCGCTCTACCATGGCCCGTGCTTGACACGTCGTCAGGCTCGGCCATCGCCTGACACGAATTCAATGCCGGAAGTTTCCACGCAGCCCTGACCCCTGCTGCACCTCCCTGAACCCATGGGCACTTCAGCGTTCACAACACCTCGGCCCCGGCATCAAGCAGATTCGACTCCTGCGGCCGAGAGTTCACGTTGACGCAAGCAGGACATACTCCATAACCATTCGTTAGTCGAATTCAACGAACTGGCTTACGATACGGTCCTGCCATAATGGCTATATTTGTCGTCCTGGCGCTGATTTTTGGTAAGACCATCATTGTCTGTCGCCGGGTCATTGGAATTCAAAGGAGACATATGGGCAGAAAATCTACGCTCACTAGACAAAATTGTAAAAAAGACCCATAGTGTGTTCTGAGATGAGCAGAAAACGGGGACAAAAGCAGCCAGCCTTTACCGAAGAACAGCGGGTCGTCCTCCAGTTGATGGAGCAGGAGGTCAGCGAAGACACAGCGGCCCGAATCAACGCCGCTATTCGAAAGGCATACGCCCATGCCCATGAGGAGGCGTCTGCCGATCCCGACACCACCTTGGCCAAGCAGACCTTCAGTTCCCTGCTGCCCAACCTGATCAACCGTTACCTCAGGGCAGCGTTGTTTCCCAAGACATCAGGCGTTCGCATCCGCGTGGCCCTCAACCCCACCAAAACCAACGCGTTCATCTACATGAACTTCGGCCGGCTCAAGGTGGCCCCCTTCAAAACCCGGACCCCAACCACCAAACCCAGTCCCAAAGCCTATCTCCGCCTTCTCCAACAGCGCGAACGGATTGAACTCACGGATCCGCCTGAAGAAGTGCGCCCCATGAGTGAAGACGTGATCGGCGCCCTCCAATTCGGCCACACTTTTGAATTTGGCGTGCCAGCCGAACCGGAGTTCATCCGCCTTTCTGCCTACGAACAGGACGGACGGCGATTTGGTGCCTATATCGACATGATGGAGCGAGCTGCTGGCAGAATGGCGCGCGTGCTTGAAGAGATGGTTATCACGCCCCTTATCGCTCCAGTTTCACCAGCGCTCCCAGCCGCTTCTGAACCGAAACTCGTGACCACCCGCCGGCGCCGCGGCGAACCCGCAGCACAGGACGTGCCCAGCACCACCGAGGAACAGAAGACCTCATGACCGCTGCCCCCAGACCCAAGAACCTGTTGTTTCAGGGTTTGCAGGTCTTTCAAGGGGAACGACTCAAACAAGCTAGGGAAGCACAGGGACTGACAATGACCACGCTCGCCGACCGCATTGGTAAATCAAAGCAAGCGATTTCCCGGTACGAGTCAGGGGCTGATCGCCCATCAAGCGAAGTGGTGATCACACTGTCCGACACACTGGACCAACCTGTTGGCTTCTTCTATCAGCCGCTGCGTGAAGGTGAAGACCGCACCGTCACTTTTTTCCGCCGACTTAAGCGGGTGACTGCACCCGAACTACGTCGCGCCTCAGCGTGGCAACGGTGGCTGGAAGACCTCAGCCTGTTTCTTGAAGAGTACGTTTCGTTCCCTGAGTTAGATCTGCCAACAGATTTCCTTTCCCTCCTAGCGACAGACAACGTCGATTTGACCATCATCGATGACGCAGCCCTTCGCCTTCGCAAGCACTGGCGGCTTGGCCTCGGCCCGATCGAGCACCTCACCCGGACTGTGGAGTCCCACGGCATCCTGGTCTCTCGATTTGATGTTGGCGCTGATGACATTGATGGTTACTCGTTCTACAGCTCGAGTGGCAGAGGAATCATCGCCCTCAACGACTACAAGACCAACTACTTCCGTTCCCGATTTGACCTCTCGCATGAGCTGGGGCATTTGCTGCTCCACCGACAGGTCATGCCAGCAGAACTCAACGATGACCGGATTTACGAGCGCCTTGAGAAGCAGGCCCACCGGTTCGCTAGTGCTCTGCTGCTCCCTGCAGGTCCTCTCCTGCAAGAGGCAGAGTCAATCGACCTGGATTCTCTCTTGCTGCTTAAGAAGAGATGGGGCGTCTCTATTGGCGCTATTGCCCACCGACTCCTTGACTTGGAAGTGATCGAGCAAGAGGACTTTGTTCGAATCCGCAAAAACCTAGTGAGGCGGAAATGGAACAAGCGAGAGCCCCTTGACTTCTCAACTGATCCAGAGGCGACTGTCGCATTCCCACAAGCAGTACAAGTGCTTCTCAGCGAAGCTGACTTCACCAAAAACGACATCTGCGCCGACCTAATACGGTCACCCGAATCAATCAGAAGAGTGGGTAACCTACCGCTCGATTTTTTTAAGGAGCCGGACGAGTTGGTCGAAGTACACAGCAAGAATCTTCAACTCACCACTGGGTGAGCATTCACGGAAGCTGGCCCTGATGCATCAGGGCCAGCTTCCGTGTTGTAAGCGCCAATGACAACCGTCATCGTCTCTTTGATCAGGAGTCGCCATGTTCCGTCCCCTGAAACTGAAAGATACACTCAAACGCGAAGACCTCGTCCGAGTCCATTACCACTCCGCCGACCCTACTCGTACGTATGAACAGGGCTTGGCTTTACTCTTGTCGGCCAGCCGGCAGGTACAAGTCTTCGTGGTGCGCCTCTATAGGGGCGTGCCCGTACGTGCCATGCGTGCAATTGAGCCTGCCGAACTGCGCCGCCCGACGCTATTACCCGGTCAGACGGCCTATGCACTGGCATTTCAGCAGGGCGAGCAGAATTTCCTTTTGGTGGTCTCGCCTGGCGAATTACGCCTCCCTGAGCATGGCACCTTGCGGAGCCTGTTCGAGTCTGCCGGCATGCTTCACTCCTACAGACAACCTTCAGCTCCTATCGCGTTTACCAAAAACCGATCCATAGACTGACATGACCATGCTGCATGACCCTGATGATCTGATCCTGCAGATCCGCGCGCCGGAGATTCGGAAGTACGTCAGTGAGAGCGTACGGGCTCTCCGGGCCGGCGCACTGCGCGCCGCCGTCCTAAGTTTGTGGGTGGCAGTCAATTCCGACGTTATCGGAAAAATTCGTGAATTGGCAGCCAGTGGGGATCCGCAGGCCACCGCTGAGATCACGCAACTTGAGGGGTGGATTCAGAACAAGGAACTTCGCAATCTTCAAATCTTTGAGCACGAGATTTTGACCCTCGCCCGTGACAAATACGAGTTCCTGAGCGCGATTGAGGCGGATGAATTAGAGCGGTTGCGGCAAGATCGTCACCGGTGTGCGCACCCAGCGTTAACGCCAGACGGCACTTTGTATGACCCGACGCCTGAGCAGATCCGGGCACACTTGGTTATTGCCACGCGTGCGCTCTTCGCACACCCTCCAGTCCAAGGGCGTAGCGCTCTCAGACGATTCAAAGCGGAGGTTGAGAGTCAGACTTTTCCGCTCCAACTCAGTCAGGTGACGGCTTACCTGGGGCCAAAATATATAGATCGTGGCAAGGATGTCCTCGTCACACAGATCGTCAAGCTATACCTTCAGCAGGCTCTCGCAGAGACGCCTGCTGTACCGCGCTTGCGAGCGCTCCATGTGTTGCTCGCAGTCAAAGACCGCCGTTTCGCCTTGTATCAGCAGGCCATGAGTGACCATTGGGTAAAACGTGTGTCTGACGGAGACGAGAAAACGCTCCCCTTTGTAATAGACCTGCTACAACTTGACTCAGATCTGTGGCTCCAGCTGCCTGACCACGAACAGCGTCGACTGATCACATTCTTAGAGCAGGCCGCGGCTACGCAGGGGGAGACGCTGTTGAGCGCGTTGAAGCTGCCACCACTTCGCCACGCTGCATACACCCGGCTGGCCGAGATGCCGGCAGATGAACTCGTTCCTATCCTCATGGCTGAGAACCAACCACAACGCGACCTGGCGTTGCTGGCTGTGGAACGTCTTGAGACAGTGAACACCTATAAAGCTGCAGGACAATTCCTGGAATTGATTCTCGGAATGCTGAATATCCTCTCTGAAGCTGAGGTTCGTTGTGTGCTCGTAGCAGCGCGGGAGAACAGACAGATCTACGAGGCAGATTTTGTTGTTCCATTCCGGTTGCGTCAGTTGCTGCAGAGTACGAAAGAAACCTATGCAGGACTGGCACCCGACTGGAATCAACTGGTTCAGGATCGTCCTTATAGTTGGTTCACCGGGCTTAAGCGCGAGTTGAAGGAGTTAGGGTGGTTGGCAGAAGACCCGGTCGAGGATGAGCCAACGCCTACCCGTTCTACGGTAGAGCCGGCCTAACACGACATGCCCTTTGGCTGCCTCCTTGGAGCCTTTTGGGACATGCGATCTGCTGATACGTGCACAAGTTTGAAGCGCGGCTGGATGCCGCACCCTTGGCTACAGTCCCCTTACATCTCTCGTCAATGATCACTGACGAGAGATGTAAGGGGCTCCATCACCGCTATCAGTTAAGGTGCGGAACAGCAGTTTCGTCACAGCTGGCCTACCAGTCAGCGTTGACCTTCTTCTTCCCGGCGCGGGCGTAATTCACGTAGATCTCGCTGCTCGTCACGTCCCGGTGGCGCAGCGTGTCCCGCACGGCCAGCAGGTCCTGCGTCACGGTGAATACCTTTGTGCCCGCCGAGTGCCGCAGCCCGTGCACCTCACGGCCCTCGTACTGCACGTTCGCCTCCCGACACAACCGCTTGACCGCCTTCTCCAACCCCTGCCGCGTGCGGATGCTGAGCACGTACGGCGCCACCCCGGGTGTGGCGGCCAACCACGTGCGCAGCGCCGCGGCCGCCGAGCGGGACAGCGCCACATCCTGGCGCTTGCTGCGCTTCCCGGTCACCGTGATGTACGGCTCCCGCACGTCCAGGTGCACGTCCTTGCGCAGCAGGGTCAGCATCTCACTGTTGCGCAGGCCGCAGTGCGCGCCCAGCAGGATGATCACCGCGTCCTGCATCCCGCCTATCGCGAGCAGCGCCGCGACATCCTCGTCCGCGTAGGGCTTGCGCTTCTCCCAGCGCGGTACGGGGTCCGCGGCAGTCTTCACGTCCGTGAACGGCGCGGCCTGCGTGGCTTCCGCCCAGCGCAGAGCGCTGAACAGGGATCGCGCCGCCGCGAGGCGCACCCGCACACTGCTGGGCGATAGGCCCTGCGCTTCGAGAAAGCGGGCGTAACGAAAACCATCGTTCGCCCGGGGCCGCAGCAAACTCACGCTGTTCGGCTGCGCCCAGTCCAGGAAGGTCTGCACGCCGATCTGATAGGACTCCAGCGTGTGTTTGCTCACCCGGGCGCCCCGCCCACCCCGGGTGACCAGGAAGGCTTCCACGAGCGCCCACAGCGCGTCGCGGTTCAAATCCCGGGCGGCTTCGACCGCTTCGCGGCGCAGCGCGTCCGGTTCCAGGCGCGCGAGTCGATCGGCACGGGCCTGCAGGTCCAGGTTGTGGGCCATCAGCGCCAGTGTCATGCCCGAGAGCATACCGCCGGACGCGTGCTGCACTCATCTGCCACATCAAGGAGTGGAAATGACGTATGTGAGCCTTATTGTGCGGCACTTATGGAGGTTTAGGAGCTGCCGGCCTCAGGCTTGGCGGACTGATCGGCCTGAGCGACCTCCTCCCGGTAAGCCTTGATCCTCTGCCACATGTCAGTCTGAGGCGCGATGGGGTAGAGACCAAAGACCAACTGAGTGGCATGGGCCATGGTGCGTTCGTTGACCCAGTCGACATTGCTGCGGGTTGCTGGTTGCACTTCATAGGGCCGCAGCAGGGGCGATGTGCGGAAATAGGCCGCTGTGAGATCCGGAGCCAGCGGAAAGTAGAGTTGCGCGCGGGGATGCTTGAGCCCAGGCAGCCTGCCCATTTTTGAGCGTGTGGTTGAGCGAAAACCGTGTGAACTGGAACGGACCTCAATGGCATCATGCAGCGCAAGCACAGGGGCGTCACTCGCCCAGAAGGACCGGTTCGGGGGCGCACGGAGAACGGCAAGCTGAAATTCGGCCAAGCTCTCCAGCACCATATTTAGGACAAAACTGTCTGTGCCTCTCAGGAACTCGAGATGCCAGGCTCTGGCGGAATCATCGAGCGGACCTGGAACCCCAGCTTCCTTCAGGAGTGGCTTGACCAGCTCTCGGGTGCGCGGCAGCCGGAGCATCTGGTAGGCCGTCAGACTGTCCAGATCTGCGCGAAGGTCTGCTGGTAATAGCCGTTGTTGACGCAGGCTGGTCAGTGTCTTCTGATGCACGCGAGCGAGAGGATCTTCCACGTTGGCGCTGAGCCAGTGTTCGAATTCATCTGGGCGAGCAGCTCCGATCACTGTGTGAAAGCCTTTGACGTACGCCACCTCGGCCGGCTTAACGGGCGGGAGCAGTTGCTCTCGCGGCAGATGAAAGGCAAACATCCGGCCGTCTGGTTGGGTCCAGTGCTTCAAGTAGAACTTCGGCACCACATGGTGCCGCCGCGCTGGCTTCTGCTTCCCGGCCATCCGGTCACGCTAGCAGGCTCTCCCCTTCCGGCGAGCATGTTCATAAGATGACGAACCCCCGCTTTCGCGGGGGCCGGTATGAATGTGCTGGTCACATTAGCCGATAAAAACGGCTGGTGAAACGTTGAATATCTTGCTCAGCTGTTTGATGAGGTCGGTCGTGAATGCGACACGCCCATTAATGAGCCGGCTGATATTGCTTTGATGCACTTCCAGACGTTCAGCAAGCTCGTGCTGGCGCACGCCTTGTTGTTCCATCAGGAAATCAAGCATCACATGCGGTGGGGTCGGTTCAGTAGCATAATGCACCTCTTCGTAAGCGGTGATTTTCTCGATCAATCCCACATAGACTGGAGCAAGTGGATGATTGAGATCGCCTGCGATTTTTTGACCCAGGTATTCCTGCGCTTCAAGAGCGCGTTCGAGCTGCTCTTCATCACGAATTGGTGAGAGCCATTCGCGGGCGGCATCTGGGAGTTCAAGCAGGGCCGCAGCAGCACGTTCAAAGTTCTGGAGTTCCATGAATTTCATTCACCTCCCCCTGAGGGGGTGGCCCGCAGGGTATACGGGCCAAAGGGGTTAGGTCAGGGTTTCCACTTGTCGTAATCCGAGTGCGTCAAGAACTCCTTGACTCGGATCTTTCGGAAAGCGAAATCCACTGTGGTGATCAGGCGGAAGTGGTTGCCCTTGATGTTGAATATGAGGTATTCGGGGCCAACCCAGCTCACAGTTGCGAAAACTGCTTGCACGTCCGCAAATGAGGCGAAGTCTGACTTGCACGCCAGGTCATACCAGGCAAGTAGAGCTACGCGGGCTTCGGGGTACTCCTCTGCGAATTCGAGGAGTGTGCGTTTCGCTAGCACATTCATACCCCTGCAGCTTAATGCGATTATCGCATAAATGCAATCTTCGCATAAGACGCCCGACGGGGGTAAGCCATTGGCTCAACTCTCTCCTCTCTGGCGAGCATATGCGTAATACATGTTATGGAAACTCACCTGACTAGAGGGGGAATTAACAGACAGGAAAAGGCAGTCGGCTGTGAATCCCCTCACTTATTCATTCCCTCAAAGGAGCACCATGACCACCCCCACCACCCCAGAGGCCAGCGCCCCAGCAAACGCCACGGCGCCGGTCACTTCCACGCTCCTCGCCTATATCGAGGACCGCCTGAACACCCAGGCCCCCTCCCACGACTACGGCGCCGGGTACTGCGCGGCCCTGCACGATGCCACCCGCCTCTGCGCTGGCCTCAGCACCGAGCGCCCCCACGAGGTCACTCATGTCGCAGCTCCCTCAGTTCACCGGAGGAAACATGATCCGCAACCGTTCCGGCACCCAATGTAAGTCCGGGCATCCACCCTGTCCTGCCTCAACCGCCCCCCGCACCTGAATGACGGGGAGACCCACGCCCTGAGCCCCAGCTACATCCGCCGTGAGGCTGTCCCCGATCATGCACACCGCCACTGCCTCAGGAAACGCCCGCAGCACCACCCTGAACGCCTCAGGATGCGGCTTCTCGAAACCCGTCTCCGCAGAATTCACCGCCACGTCGAAAAACGCCGCGAGCTCCAGGCCTTCCAGAAGGCGCCTGAACTCTGGCACGTGGTTGGTCAGGACCGCGTGGGTCCAGCCTTCAGTGGAAAGCTGCTGCAGCACGGGCACCGTATCCGCATAGACCGACCAGTGCGCTGAGTCCGTGTACTGCTGCCGCATCTGCCGCGCACACCGCTGAGCCAGCGGTTCAGATAGCCCCGCCTCCACGTATGCACGCTTAAAGAGGGGCTGGAGTTCCGCCCACCATTCATCTGCTGAGCCCAGCGGGTGCGCCTGATCAGGCGCATGCCAGCGAAAGCCACGCTGCAACGCTGGGCGCAGCTGCTCAAGCTGCACGGTGTGGCCTGGCGCCTCCCGGTCTAGGATCTGCAGGAGGGCGCCGCTCCAGAGCCCCTGCCGATACGCCAGTGTGCCGTCAAAGTCCCAGATCAGCAGCTTCCTGACGTCATGCGGGGCAAGAGCGTTCATGCACCCCACAGTAGACATAGGCATCGACCTCGCCTCATCTATGTCGACACACGGTCGCTCGCCAGTCACCATCTGATCCGCCTCCGCCCTGGCCCGCGCCAGCACCACACCAGAGGTCACCATGCTCCAGCCCACCCCCGGGCCCGCCTGCCCCCCGCAGGCGGGCCTGCCCCCATTCCAGGTCACCCTTGCCGGCAGCCTGAACGTCATCATCAGCCTCGCCCAGACCAAAGGCAGCGACGCCAGCCGCTTCCAAGCCCTGCTGCCCCAGGTGGCCCACTTCCCGCAGCTGGACCCAGAGCGGCACCTCAGCGCTGTCCAACGCGAGACAGCCCGCCAGGCCCTGCTCAGCACCATGACGCTGGTCGAGGGAGGCCTGGTCGAGGACCCCCACGGCGTCCTGACCCTCGACGCCTTGGACGCCGGCCTTGACCTGCTGACCGGCGCGGCAGCCGCAGGACTGGACGCATGACCGAGTGGACCTTTTCCCCTTTGCAGTTCGTCCTGGTCCTGCTGGCCACCGCCCTGGGCGGCGGCCTGATCGGTGGCGCGTTGGTCGCCACCTACGCCTCCTGGCGCGCCGAGCAGGACGCCAGGGCAGCGGTGCGCCAGATCCGCACCCGGGAGCTTCTGGAGTTCTATGAGCGCTGACCTGTCATCGAGCCCCCTGCTGCAGCAGGCGCGCGCGCTGGCGACGGCCGCCGCCGAGCAGGACCTGGGCGTGCTGATCCTGCTGGCCCGGCCCACCCCCGAGGACTGGGCGGGCGAGGACGTCCACGCCCTGGTGCACGCCCTGCCCCGCGTCAGCCGCGACACCCTGTGCGACCTGGCCTTCGAGGTGCTGGCCCGATGAGCCCGCTCGGCGACGTGCAGGTGGCGGCGCTGCTCTGCCACCACTTTCCCCAGGCCTTCGTCCTGACCACCCTGCTGGGCGACTGGCCCGCCGCGCCGGCCCTGGAGCGCTGCCTGACGGCCGCCGCGCAGGGCGGCGATCTGCTGGTGGCCCCGCGCCACAGTGAGTTCTACAACGCCGAGCTGACCTGGGTGGCGGGCGAACTTGCCCCCACGCCCGCCGAGACGGGCCAGGCCGGCGCCGCCGTGGCCAGCCTGGCCCGCTCCCTGAACCTCAACCTGGTGCAGGGCCGCGACGTTACCGGCCGGATCTGGGTGACGCTCGACCAGCCCCAGGCCCAGGGCCCCAGTCTGGTGCAGGTGGGGCGCGGCCCCTGCTTCAGCGTGGCCGCCCTGCGCGCCCTGGCGCAGGCGGCCCAGGCCTGGGCCCTGCCCCGGAGGCCTGGGTGAGCTCGCCCCCCGGCGTCAGCCGGCTGGCCCAGGGCCTCGCGGACCTGCTGCGCCAGAGCCGGGCCACGGGCGAGCCGACCAGCGCCGCGCTGCACAACGGCCTGCATGTGCAGGCCGAAACTGTGGACGAGGACCTGCTGCGCCTGTGGCGCCGGTCCGGCCACCCCAGCTCCGACGAGGCGGCCACCGTGGCCCGCGAGGTGGGCTGGCTGGTTTTCGACGCGGATTGGGAAAGCGCCCACGGCACGCGGTATCTGGTGGTGCGCCAGCGCCCCGAGGTTGAAGATGACCACCCGGACGACGTGCCGCCCTGGGAGGCGCGCCCCCCGGCCACCCGCTCCGGGGTGCTGTTCCAGGCCCCGGAGCCCCAGCCCTACCCGGACGTGGCGCTGCGCCTGCGCCGGTCCTCTCAGCCCCCACCCGGGCGGATGATGGGCCGGCGCGACGAGCTGAGCCCGGCCGAGCAGGAGGCCTACGCGCGCTGCCTGCGCACCCGGCTGCCTGATCCGCTGCGGCTGCACTCGCTGACCGATTACGCCGCGCGGGTGCTGAAAAAGCGCGGTCTCGTGCACTGGCGCGGCCTGAGTCCGGCCCAGGCGCAGCAGGTGATGGCGCGGTGCGAAGCCGAGCACCCCGTGCGCCGGGCCGTGGACAAGGTGCCGAAAGTCGTCTGAGGCACAACCGTGCATGCGCCACCATCGACAAAACCGCGTGATACTCTGCCCCTACCCCGGTAAGGCACCGATTACAACTGCCTGAAAGGCGAATGCCCAGTGCTGGAAACACTGAGCATTCACAGGGACGCAGAGTTTTTGAGGGGCTCTGAACCATCTGGCTTCCACTGGAAGCTAGCGGCTTACCCGTAGTTTAGACGGTCTACGGGGTGCTGGTCAACGACACCAGCAGCGGCGCGAGCCGAAGCCTATCGCCACCGCCCTGCGGTGGAGCCGTCCGAGGACCATCCCGTGAGTTCAGATTCAGCCGGTACCAACGGCGCTGCAACCCCCCTGGCCGTCAAGGCCAAGGGCAACTTTAACTATGGATTCACCATCGTTCCGAACTACCTCCGCGACGAACTGATGCCTGTAGCTGGGAGCGACGTCTTCGTGCTGGCCTACCTGATCATCAGCTGGGCCGGCGAGGGCGACCGTGGCGCCCGGCTCTCCGCCCGGTACACCAAGACCGTCACCAAGTGGAGTGCGGGGCGATTCCAGTCGGCGAAGGATGACCTTCTGCAGGCCTTGCCCCGGGTGTTCAGCAACGTGCCAGGAGACCAGAAAACGTCCCGACCGGAAACCTGGTGGGTGGATTTTGACGAGCTCAGCCGGCTCCACGCGGCCTACCTCGCGTCCCTGCAGGAAAAGCAGGCGCAGAAACGTGGTCCAGGACGCCCAAAAAAACCTGTTCCGGAAACCGACACAGGTTTTTCTCAGGACACGAAAAACCCTGTTCCGGGAATCAACACAGGTTTTTCCGGCTTCGGGGGCTTCTTCGGAGAAAACCTGTTCCGGAAATCGGAACAGGGGTGTAGCGATTCCCGGAACAGGGGTGTAGCGGTCTCCGGAACACACAAAGAAAAGGGGGAAGAACAAGGAAAGGAAAGAGGAGGAGAGGGGGAACAGCCCCGCCAGTCTTCAGGTGGAGGTGGCTCCTCCTCCTCGGGGGAGGCTGCGCCTTCAACCCAGATCGTCCCTCCAGCGCCGGGGCCGTCAGACCAGGGGCCGCCTGACGGCGGGGCCGCTAACGCGGCCAGGGGAGGCATCCCCTCACGGAACCAGGCCAGATCAAGGGGCAAGACAAGCAGCGCAGATTCAGTCAAAGCAGTTGAACAGGTTCCGGCCGCCGCGCCGGCCCTGGACGCGGTCGACGATCTGGTGCCCCTGCCGCGTGCGGAGCTGGAAGCGCGGCCCCTGAAAGCCCGCAGCAGCGCCGAATTCCAGGCGATGATCGAGTACGGGGGCGAACTCACCCGCAAGACCATCGGCGAGAAGTCGCGCACCAACCAGATCCCCCGCTCGGAGTGGTGGCTGCGCCTGGACCTGGACGAGATCCACCTCGCCGGGCAGACCGCCAGCCGCGAGGCCGGGGCGGGGGGCGGCAACATGAGCACGCTGTTTTTCCGCGCCCTGGACCGTCTGGTGGGCGCGGTGAAGATCGAGAAGCCCACTGGCCCGACCATCGCGGACCCCAACTTCCGGGTCGGGGACGGCTGCACGGTCAAGGAACAGCCTGGCGTGGTGCAGGCCGTGAAGGCTGGCCTGTACCAGATCCGACTGGTGAGCGGCGAGGACGTCACGGTGCACCGGGACCGGCAGGTGCAGCTGGGCTGGCTCGGCCGGCTGGAGCAGGCCCCAGAACTGCCCCAGGAGACGAGCGGCGGCATCCCCGCTGGGGCCCTGTATCACCACACCGGCACAGGGCTGATCGTGCAGGTCAAGGAACAGTCCGGCGGCTTCGTGGTGCTGGACAACGGTGAGCGCATCCTGCTGCTGGAGTTCAACCGCCTCTACCGGCCCGGCGCCCGCGCCAGCGCGTAGCGTCCCCACCCCGCGGGGTGAGTTCAGGAGGCCTCCATGCCCACCCGTGAGCAGCTCGCCCAGCGCTGGACCACGTTCCAGATTGTGGCTGACCCTGACCCGGCCTGCCCGTTCTGCGCCGGCCACGGCCAGATCCAGGGCCCGGACCCCTACGGCCTGCGCCTGCCCTGCAGCTGCGTCCTGGGGTGGCCCGGCACGCCGATCATGACCCGCTGCACCCCCGCGCCCTTTATCCCCGAGGACCCCGCATGACCGACTCCCGCTGAAATGAGCGCCAGCGGCGTGCCCGGGGCACCCCACAAGCTCAGGACATGGACGACATCGTTCTGAACTTCGGCCTCAACCTCCTCGCTTCCGTCACCACCACGCTCCTCTTCCATGTGGGGGCCTGGACCCACGCGCGGTTCACGCGGCGCCACCTGGCGGGTGGCCCCGTGGTGTACATCGGCGCAGATCCACTCGCCCCGGTCGGCCACCGCGTCCGCCTGCAGGGGCGCGACTACCTCATCGAGACCGTGTTGCCGCTCGCGGATGGCCGGTTCCGTCACCAGCTGCGCCCCTGCTGAAGGGGCCACGCCGCGCCCTATGGGGCGCGTTCCTTCCCCCGTTCTGGCCCTCCCGGCCGGCGCGGGGCTTTTCGTTGGAGGTGCCCCCCATGACCGCCCCCGATGACCTGGCCCTGGATCTGCGTTCCCTGCAGGCCGAGGCCGACGAGGAACTCAACTGCCACGGCCCCGAGGCCCCCGGCGCCCAGCAGCGCCTGCAGGCCCTGACCCGCCCGGCCCTGCCCAGACCGCTGGACATGGAGACGGTGCTGCGCATCTTCGGGGCGGACCTGTGACGGTCGCCCGCGAGAATGCCCTGCCCTACCGCCGCCGCATCCCCGGGCCTGACCCGGCCCAGCCTTTCACCGTGCTGCAGGGCGTGGCCGTGGTGATCGGCCTGCACGACAGCGTGACCCTGCCGGCCGGCGCGACGTGGCCCGGCACGCGGCGGCTCAGCCCGGAGGTGCAGTCCCAGCTGCAGCCCTGGGAAACGCGGCTGCTCGGTAACACGGTGGTCACGCCCTGGACGCCCACGCCGCGCGAGGTGGAATTCGCTGCCGCCCTAGTGGTGGCGCAGCTGCTGCGCGGGCGCTCGCCCTTACCGGAGCGGCAGGCCCTGCTGCGCCAGTGCCTGCCCGCGACTGGGCAGGAAGAAGCGGGGCACAACCTTGACACCCTGGGTGCCGCCCTGGCGGTGAGCCGCAGCACCCTGCGCGGCATCTCGCTCTGACCAGCCCCCGCCCCGTTCGCCTGGCGCGGCCCCCATCCGCTGAGGAAGAGGGCCGCGCCCCTGCTTCTGGAGGTGATCCCCATGCTGCCCGAGTACTCGACCTGCCCGCCGCATCTGGCCAGTCGCACCGCCCTGAAAAAGCTGGGCCTCTCCCCCACCGAGGGCCCGGTCGCCACCTTGCGCTACCGCACCCCGGCGGGGTGGGCCAGCTGCAACCTGTACAGCCGCCACGCGACACGGTCCCAGAAGGACGCCAATGCCGCGAAAAAGCGCCGGCTGGCGAACCTGGGCGGCCAGTTTCTGCTGTTCCCCGCGGGGAACGAGTGAGGTTCGCCCGCGAGATCCGGGCGCCGGCTGGGGCCGCGTGTCAGGCCTGCCTGAGCTGGGGGCAGCATCTGCCCCCCAGCGCCCTGCGCGCCGAGATGCCGGGCGCGCACACCTTCCGCAATTGCCGGCGACCCCGCCACATCGCGTACAGCGGCGAGGTCACCGCCTATGGCCGCACCCTGTACACCCACCCGGACGGCCGCTGCGCCGATTTCACCCCAAAAGGAGACCCTGCAACTTGACCCGCCCCCTGCTCGTGATCAACCCGTTTTCTCTGTCCTCTGAACATCACTTGCTGCGTCGGCTCAACGACCGCGAGCCCACCACGCTGCTTGACGCCGTGGCCCGCGTCGTCCAGCTGTATCCCCAGTTCACGGTGCTGGGCCGTGCCGGTCACCCCAGTGCCGCGGCCATGCGCGCCTGGGACGCGATTGCGAAAGAGTCTTGGACCCAGGCGAAGCGGCAGGGCGGCCGGCACGGCCTGGTGCTGACTGGTCACGGCGAGCTGCGCCTGAAAGACCTGTGGCACCGCGAGGTGGTCACCCCATACCTGCGCCGAGTTGAACACGAGTTGGGTGTCGAAGCGGCCCGTGCAGCGGCCGCCGAGCTCGCCCGTGAACGCTGAGCCCCTTTCCTCTGGAGGTTTCTATGACGGTTCTTCGCATCCTGTTGGCAGCATTGATCGGCACGGTGGCCGCTTCGCTGGTCGTGGTGTTCCTGCCGGAGCCAGTCAGATTATGGGTTCGTCCCGTTCTGGCGGCGCTCATCAGCGGGAGCTTGTACCTGATCTGGTCTGCCCGGAAAGCGCACCGCGAAGCTATGGATGCCATGCACGCGCGGGTGGAGGAGCGTCTAAGCGCCATTGACGAGGACCTCCGCCTTGCGCGCACCCACCCCAGGCAGCACGCCCAGGCGCTGCGCCTGCATTTCGAAGCGGAGAAGCGGTCTGTGCAGGCCCAGGTGGCGTCTGTGAGCGCCGGCCAGTTGCTCCCTCGGTTGGTGCCGAGGCCCAGGCCGACCCTCAGCTGGGTGCCGGAGGTCCGTCGTCCCGAGCCGGTCAGCGCCACACCACCGATCCGGGCGATCACACCTCGGATCAGCACGGCCCCCCTGACGCGGTCAACGGGGTCCAGCAGTTCGGAGACGCCCAGCAGTGGTGACGCGTTCTATGCCGCCCTGTTCCTGCAGGACGTCCCCCAGGGGAACGTGCCTGGCCCGAGTGAGGACCGTCCCAGCCTGTCCACGCCGGACTCGCCGAGTTCGGGGGGCAGCGACTCGTCCAGCGCGGGGAGCAGTGACAGTGGCAGCTCGTCCTCCACCGACAGCGGTGGCAGCGGGTGAAGAGGTTCTGATGGGGGTGTACCGCGTGCGCGAGGGGTGCGGGGGCCTGCGGAAGGTGGTGCGCTGGCAGTGGCCCTGGCCTCGTTCGGTGACCTGCCCGGTCTGTTGTGGGTCTGGGATGCAGTTCCTTGACCGATCGGGCCAGCCCATCCCCCGCGTGCCTGAACCCCAGCCCCTCCTAGCCACGCCGTGCCGCTGCTGTGGCGCCCGTGGGTCGTGCTGGTCGGGCTGCCCCATGGGGCAGGTGCAGCGCCGGTGAGCCGCAGCAGCAAAGCGCGGCGAGCGGCGCGGGAGGACACGCACCTCAAGCGGCGGCGTGTTCGGTTGCGGGAGATCAGCCGCGCTCTTGATGAGGGGCTGCCCTTGCAGCTGGCGCAGGTGCGCGCCGCCCGGCGCCTGCGCGGCCAGACCGGGTCCGTCCCCATCCATGACCAGGAGCCGCACCTGATCACTGAACTGGGCCTGCGGCCGGTCCTGCCGGACGTGTGTGAGTGACTGGCCAGCAACCGCTGGCCTGGAGGAAGTGATGAACGTGACCACCCCATTAACCCCGGAAGAATTCAAACGCCGGTTGCCTGCCGCGCTGGCCATCGCCCAGGCAGAAACAGAATCGCCGGAGGACCGTCTGGCCAAACTGTCGTCACAGGCGGTTTGAGTTCGCTTGTATTCCCTATATTGGCGAAGCGATGCCCAATCCAGTCACTGGTCTCTTGCTCGGCTTATTATTAGCTGCCTGCGGCCTGCCGTTGCCCTGGAGTGCCGCTGCTTTCTTACCGCTTGCCCTAATCCTGCTATTTATCGCGTCTGCTCCTAGGCCACGGCAAGCTTTCGGTCGGGGCTTCTGGGTGGGACTGGGATATTTTGGCTTACACCTGTGGTGGCTCGGCGCCTTCCTTCTCAACCTCGTACCAGACTTTCCACCGTTGGCCGCTGCATCGCTGCTCCTCTTTGCCCTGGAGGGAGCTTTCCTGGCTAGTGCGGCCTTTGTTGCCTTCAGGATCACCCGCAGCCACACTGGGCGCATATGGACGATGGCGGGCGCGTGGGTGCTCCTAGAGTGGCTGCGGTTCCTCGGCCCGCTCGCGTTCCCCTGGCCCACCCTGGGTTACACGCTACTTCCCACGCTCGCTATCCAGATTGCCGATCTGGGTGGTGTGCTTCTTTGCAGTGTGCTCGTGAGCCTCACAGCAGCCAGCTTTGCTCACGCCTGGATCGAAATCCAGCAGAACGGAAAACACCCTCTATGCCCCATTCTGCTCACTGCTGTCGCCTGGGTGGCCGCCCTTGGCTACGGCTTGACCCGCTCGCCTGGCAACGGTCCCGAACAACCCATGCGGGTCATGCGCGTAACGTTCGACGCATTCGGACGCGCGAACGGGTCTGTCCCCGTCGAGCAACAGTTTCAGGTTGCCTGGGAAGCGAGTCAGAATCGCCCTCCGGGAAGCGTAGTCGTTTGGAGTGAAACGGCACTGAGTTACCCGGGGCGCCCTGGTCCACGTCCTGACTTTCCCGGTCCTGGCATCAGTGGGGCGGGTCGTTATACGTTGTATTTATCGCCAACGGCGACCGCTGATGACTTGCAGGATTACAATACGGCGCTGAGCTTCGACGCAACTGGACAGATCACCAGTAGAAACGACAAAACAAAACTCGTGCCTTTCGGGGAGGAGTTTCCGTTCCAGGCCATTTTCGGCCCTGTATACCGCCTAATCCTTACGCCTTTGGGCTTCGTGGCTCCGAATCTTATCCCTAACCCACGCCCAATACCACTGATATTGAATGGTGTGCAGTATGGGGCGTATATCTGTTATGACAGTGTATTTCCCCGCGTCGCCCGTGCATTGGCAGCGCAGGGGGCTCAGGTTCTCGTGAATCCTAGCAACGACGGCTGGTACAAGGGCTGGGGGGTCCAGCAGCACTTTCAGATGGGCCGAGTTCGTGCCATCGAAACCCGGCGTTGGCTCGTGCGGAGTGTCAACAATGGTGTTGCAGGCGCTGTGAACGACTTAGGACAGCCGATCCAGATTGCGCAGAGTGGTAATCAGCTGCAAACTCTGGATGTGCGGCCCAAACTTCTTAATGGGACCACACTGTATGTCCGGCTTGGTGATTGGCCGGCGCTGGCACTGGCGCTGGCTATGATCGTGTTCGGCTTGACGCGGCCGCCTCAGGACTAATGGTCTGAAGTAGAAGAATATTGGGAGTTTGAGAATTGGATTGGGGAGGTGGACAATGCACCGTGGCCCCTCATCCCCAGCCCCCATTTTGACCACCGAGGAGCGCCAGTTGCTGACAGCATTGGTGCGTCGTCGCAGCCCCCTCGGGGTCTGGCGACTCGAGCGAAGATCATCTTGCTCAGCGCCGACCAATCCACAGCGACGCTCGGTGACGTCGCCTCCCAGGTTGGGCTGTGCGGCGACACCGTGGGCACGTAGCAGCGACGATTCGCCCCCGAGCGTATCGTCGGGTTGAGTGATGCCTCCAAGAATGGCACCCCTAGTGGGTCAATTGACACGCCGCACGGCATAATGCTCAGACAGCTTCGTCGCCGTGCACCGAGCCACCCATCATCTGAAGAGGAAGCCCGATGTACCGGATGCGCTGCCAAGCCACCACGAGCTTCGCTTTCAGCACGGCGACAGAACGGGCACAGAAGTTGCCCAGCACATGGCGCTTCACATACGCCCACACCAGCTCGATAGGATTCAATTCCGGGGCGTAAGGCGGCAGAAACACCAAGGACAGTCGTTCGTGCGGCTGCACGAACGACTGTATTGCCTTCGCCCGGTGGATCCCGGCGTTATCCAGCACGACGACGATCTCTTCCTGTATGTGCTGTAGGAGATGCCGGAAGAACCGGATGACATCCCATTTGCGAATGGCGCCGGACTTCGTGTGCTGGAAGAAGCGTCAGTCCGACGTGATCGCCCCAATCGTTGAGAGTTTGTCCCAGTTGGCTGGCAAGGTGGCCAGGGGCGTCACGCCCCTGATCGACCATGTGCGGCGACGCACGCCTTTCAGCGAGAAGCCGACCTCATCCAGATATACGAGGATCGCGCCCTGAGCGACCTTTTTTTTTCAACTCGGGTGCCGTGTGTTCTTTCCAGGTGGCCATCCGAAGTTCATTGCGCTCAGCCGCACGTCCATCCGGCATTTGAGGCGTAAACCCCAACTGGCGAAGGATTTTTCGGACGTGATTGTGGTGATACCACACATCGAACTTCCGCCCAATCAGGTCAGTGACTCGCTGGGTGGTCCAGGTCTCGTCGGGAAAGCCATGCTGCAGTGCACCCTCCCGCAGGAGGGTGCGGACCTGGTTAAGGTGGGTGGCGGTGAGTCGAGCGGGGCGTCCAGTGGTCACCGTCGCTTGAAGACTGCCGGTGCGTTTCAACCGCTTTTTCCTGTTGCCGACAGTGTGCACGGAAACACCAAAGTGCTGGACGATCTCTTGGTGTGAACACGTGCGCTCTTGCAGCCAGGGCGTCGCGGCCAGCCGGCGTTCTTCTAGCTGGGCCCGGGAGTAGAGGGGTGCCATTCGGCCACGCCGTCAGCCTATCAGGCTGCACTTATGCCGCTATCAATAGGGGTAAGGAGGGGTGCAAAGAAAACCGGCAGCCCAAACTTGCTCCCTCTTTGTAACAGTTTGCGAGTTTTGTTCCCGATATTCACCAGTGGACGGATTTAGCTGCATGTAAAAACGCTGCCACGTGCTTTCAGTACCGAAGGGTATTCTCTCACAGGAGAGCATCTTCCACGGCCCCCAATATCCTGTAGTCATGGGCTGAACGAAAGAAACGGGTGTTTTAGTCAAATTTACAGGTGCTTGAGTGATTGATTGAGCGAAGGCTGTGGATAGTAAAGATGGAAGCATAACTACACATAAGGCAATCTTTTTCATTTAACCCTCCGAGTCAGAAAAATCAACTGCAAAGATATGAGGCGCACGCAAACAGCGCCCCCGAAAACGAAAGACTTCTCTTTGAAGTCTTTCAAATAGAGGTTAGAAAAATCTGCATCTCTGCGCAAGCGGACTTGCGCTATCGCACGTGTGTCGCTTGTGTTAGCAGCCATCCTAGAAACGCCTGGGCAGCGGCCAAGGTCGCTTCGCTCTCCTCATGCAACATCAACAGCGTGGTCCCGTGGCTTCGATTGATCAGCACTGGGATCTTCTTGGCCCTTTCTTCTCAGATCCACCCCGCTGCACTGATGGCAAAGGTCGTCCTCGTACCTCGAGCCAACCGATTCTCAATGCGATTTTGTGGATTCTCTGGACTGGTGCGCCTTAGAAGGACCTGCCTGCACACGACCCCCCACGCTCGACCGTGCACCGCCGCTTCCAGGAATGAATCAGCTCAGGTGTGTTCGACTACGCGCTGCTGATGGGACGGGTGGCGCCCCACCACCCCTGTCCTGCCGAGCGCGCGCCCGCCCCGCACCACCCAAACCGCTTTGTGCTGTGCGCTGGGGCGCCACCCGGGTGGTGCTGCTGCTCGGGCCCTGGGCGGTCAAGTGGCCCAACCCCGCGACGTGGCGCAGCTTCCTGCAGGGTCTCCTGGCCAACGATCAGGAGACCCGCTTTGCGTTCGCCGACCTGGGCTGGCCGCTGTGCCCCGTGCTCTGGGCCCTGCCCGGCGGCGCCGTCCTGGTGCAGCGCCGCGCCCGCCCCCTGACCGAGGCCGAATTCGCCGCGCTGCCCCGCGAGGCCTGGACGGACCTGCAGGACCTGGTCGAGTGGAAGCGAGACTCGTTCGGGGTCCTGGATGGGCAGGTCGTCGCGGTCGACTATGGCTGAGCGGCGCCGCTACCGCTGGCTGACCGAAGGCGAGACCTACCTGTTCCAGATGGACGCGCGCAAGACCGCCGTGCCCGAGCGCCGGGGCCAGCGCGTCGCCCTGCTGACCCTGTCCGCCCCGCGCGCGGCCTTTCCTGGCTCGCGCAACGTTCTGATCCGCTTTCCGGACGGGCTGATCATGATCACCGTCCCGGGCGTGCTGCGCCCCCTGCCCAAGGAGCCCCCCATGCATACCATCGCCCCCAAGGTCCGCCCATGAGTGGCCGTGACCGCCGTCAGGTTCGCCGGGCCATCGAGCAGCACCAGAACCGCCCCGCCCTAGTCAGCCCACCCATACCCGCCGCCGGGGTCCTGGGGGAGCCGATCGGCGCCGCCGCGCCCCTGCTGCGCCAGGACGCGCCAGGGCCCGCCGCCTCTCGCCCAACTCCGCCACCCCAGGCCGTGCCTGTGCCTGCGCCCCGGGTGGCGGCTGAGCCGGGGCCGCCCCCGACCACCCCCGAACCTGTGGTCCATCCCTTTACACCGGTGCCGTCCCTGGAGGCCCTGCTGCAGCAGCGCTACCCCAGCCCTCCCGCGCCGGATCTGCCCCCGCCCCATGAGCAGGCCCAGGACCTGCGTGACCTCCTGGCGCCGCCCAGCCCGGCCGCTGCCGAGCAGCTGCGCGCCCTGGGCATTGCCGTGCCTGCGCCCATGCCTGAGCACCTGCCCCTGCACCAGCGCCTGCTGTTCGAGCTCGTGAAAGTGCATCTCCAGATGGGCCAGGATTATTACCCGCTGGCCCGGCTGCACAGCGACCTGCCGGAACTCAAGGCCCTCGTGGGTGAAGTCCTCGCCTTCGAGCGGCCGCGAGGGGGTGAGGCGTGACCCTTCCTGCGTTGCCGGAGGCCACGCGCCACAGCCTGCGTACGGATCTGCGCCGCGTGGTGCAGGAACACATCACAGCCTCTCGTGCCGTGGAGGTTCTGGGCGATCCGGAGGCCTGGTCATTCCACGGCATCGGTGAGCGCACCTGCACCACGCTGAACTGGCGCACACCGGAAGGCTGGCATGTGGAAGTCCTGGTGTCGTTCAAGCAGGAAGGCCAGGCCTGGTATGGCCCCTGGGGCAGTGCCGCCACCTTCCGCCAGGACGGGCACCAGCTGAACCAGGAGAACACCAACGACCTCGCCCTCGTGCTGGAGAACTGCGCCCACCAGGTGCACGGCACGCGGGCGCGCAGAGACGGCGAGACCTGGCGGGGCTGGTACGGCGAGGCGGACAATGAGTGACGCGCCGCGCTCTGGCCAACGCTGGCGAGATGGGGAGGATGCCGAAGGGGTGATTGAGGCGGACGGCGCCCTGGTGGTGGTTACTCCGGAAGCCCGTGTCGGTGGGATCATCCCACCCCAGCACCCTGAAGCCCCCGGCACCGGCTGCACCTGGGTGCCCGTCGCCGACTCACCCCCACAGGTCGGCAGGGTCCGCACGTCAGCTGCGCCGCCCCGCACCCTCCCATGCCCGGTTGCTGGGTGCGGCACGCGCGTGCAGGCCCCCGGAGCCTCGCCCAGTTGTCAGCCACGCGAGTTGCCGATCAGCGCCACCCTGGCCACCCGGCCCTTCACCTGCACCTGCGAACGCCGCGCCGTGCTGGAACTGGCCCGCACAGGCCGCGGGCAGTGGAAAGTCCAGGAACTGCAGACCACCCCCGTGCAGCGCGAAGCGCACAACCTGATCGCGCACGCCCTGTTCATGGGGCAGGTGGAGCGGAACCGTACCGAGCGCCGTCCGACTGTCCGCGCTGCGGACCCGAGTTCGGCCAACATGGTCGAGGCCTTCCAGAACGCGCACCATCACTTCCGGCAGGCGGCCCTACAACTGGTGCAGGGGCACATCGCAGCCGCGCAGCGGGAAGCGGAACGCGCCCTGGCAGCCGACGCGGCCTACCAAGCGCATGCCCGGGTGGTGGCGCGCCAGCGCACGGGAGGCGTCCGGACGGGCCGCTGGCAGAACGGTGAGACCTTCTGGCTCATGCTGCCCGTCCCGCCGCCCGGGCAGTTCGGTGCGCCGCCGCAACCGCCCGTCCCGACCCGGTTCCGCTTTCAGTTTCTGGCCGTGTGGGGCACCGCGCTGGCGCCACCGGCTGAGGGCAGTGCCGTGGCCACCGTGGGCAGCAACACTGTGGAGGTCCTGAATGGGCCGGACATTGAGCGGCAGAGTGGCGTGCCGGTCGGGCCGGATGGCTGGCGGCAACTGATTGGCCTCCTCACCCGCTTTGAGGGCGGTAAGCCCGGGCAGGCGCCAGATCCGCTGGAACTGATCTGGCGCAGTGAGGACGGGAAGCTCAAGCTGCGCCAGCACATCAAAACGCGCTACCCCCGCGCCGTGCTGGCCCTGGAGGCCCTGCGCCGAACCCTCGTGCCGGCACCGGTGTACAAGGGCAGAGATCTGCCCTGGAGTGATGAGCAGGAGCCATCCTGGGTGCAGGACATGCTGGCGATTCGAGACACGAATAAAAGAAATGAGGAACCCTGACTTTACACTTGGGCATGCCGCCTGAAGCGCTAGCACGTTACAGAGAGATTCTTGCCAGGGGCCAGGAAACGCCGAAGATTGATTTCAAGCTTCAATTCAACCCTGAAGGGGACGGTCTTGCGGAGGCAGTAAAGGACTTTTGCGCTTTGGCAAATTCCTTCGACCCGGCAGACCCCGACCAGCGGCAGGGTCTGCTGTTCGTTGGGGTGAGGGACGACGGAGGTGTTCAAGGGCTGCCTGATGATTTCAATCACGACACTTTGACGTTGCGTCTGACACAACGTTTTGAGCGCCGTGTTGCGCCACCCATGCGCTTTACGGTATCTCCTCCAATTCTAGATGAGGCGTCTGGACAGAGCTTTGCAGTAATTGCCATTGAGCCACCAGTGCATCTTCCTCACCTTGCCATTCAAGAAGTGGGAAGGGTGCAACCGGGACAATGGTTCGTTCGTCGTAATTCATCGACGGTCCTTGCTGGTCCTGAAGAGTTTGCTGAACTCCACCGCCGTCTCCTAGCACAGGAGATTCACCCCATGCGCTCCGGCTTAGACCGACTCGCTGGTGAACTGGCGGTTCTGCGGGAGGAGCTTGGCCGTACTCAGGCGCGCGTGGGCGGAGGTGGAAGTTCAGTGCAGCCAACTGACCTGGCAGATGTACCTTTGGCGGAAGCCATACGCCAGGAATACGCACCGAAAGAAACCCTCTTGTTGAGCCGTATTCGTCAACTAGGTCGTGACCTGGTAGCACGCGTGCTGGAGATTGAGGCGGCCCACTTAACAGCAGGAGAGCGGATCACAGCTGAACACTTTGAAGCTGCGCTGACAGCCTTAGAGGAAGCCGCGCGGCCGATGGCTGAAGTGGGATTTGAGATCAGTGCATATGTGGACGATGCAAGGGTATGGGAAGCGTTCGCTCTGACGATGGAAGATGTGGTCAACGCTGTGGTGACTGGCCGTGTTCGCGAGGACGGCGCATTGGCACCCGTTTTGTGGTTTCCCTTCATTCTCTGTGCGTATGCTGCCGCGACGGCCGCTGTTATTCATCGGCGTTATCACCAACTGGTACCGATGCTTACTGGAACATACTTCCAGGGAAAACTTCCCATAATGCGCGCAATACGCGTTCTCCCTAGAGCGGAGGAATGGTACCGGCGAGCCACTGACAGCCGACAGTGTGCTCCTTTGGCGATCCGAGCTGTGAATGCTATGACAGGGGCAGCTGGATGGTTTGCTCACCGGGTACCGCGTGATCCAGAAGTGACAGGCCGCTTTGCTGAGATTGTGCTGTCACTTGTCTGGATGGCCACAAATAGCAAACTGAACCCAGGTGATCAGGCTCACCCTCTGCCGGGTGCCTTCCTCTACGAGTGGAGACATGGAGATGCGCTGCACCGTAGAGTGAGGCAAGATCGTGATGAGCTCCGGTCTGGGTTTCCTAACCTGCCTGATTTGCTGCGCGACTTTGACAAGAATGCATCGAGATACTCCGAGGGTGGATGCATGGTTCATTTCCACTCTCAGTTGGCCAATGCGTTGACTGAACCCTAAGAGCAGTAGCCATATTGATCCGCAGGCCAGCGCAGGCGCAACTTGCCTGTGCTGGTCCGCGTTGACACCCGGGGCACAATCGCCTATTTTTTCCTTACTCTGCGCAACGTGTCTCCATGAGCCCCCAGCGGGCCTTTTTCCGTTGCGCCCCACAACCCCGCTCCCCACCTGCGCCCCGGCCTCCCCCGGGGCGTTTCTCTTGGAGGCCTCTTCTGACCCCACGGCTGCTCAACGAACAGGTCGAACTGGTTGCCCTCGACCAGCTGCGCCCCCACCCGGAAAACCCTAACCAGGGCCATCCCGAGGCCATCGCCCAGTCCATCCGCCTCAGCGGCTGGTGGGGCACGGTCACGGCCCAACGCAACACGGGCCGCATCCTGGTCGGCGAGCACCGCTGGAAAGGCGCGCGGCTGGCCGGCCTGACCCATGTGCCCGTGTTCTGGGTGGACGTGGACGACGACCAGGCCCGCGTGATCCTGCTGGCGGACAACCGCTACGCAGAGCTGGCCACCCGCGACCCGGACGCCCTGCGCGCGCTGCTGGAACAGGTGCAGCGTGCCGGTCAGCTGGAAGGGACAGGGTATTCCAGGGCGGACCTGCAGGCCCTGATCGCCGAACTGGACGGTGAGGTCAGCCGCGAGCTGCTGACCGACGAGGATGACGCGCCCGCCCTGCAGGAGCGCCACGTCGCCCAGCCCGGCGACCTCTGGACCATCGGGGAGCACCGCGTGGGTTGCGGAGACAGCACCGACCCCGCCCAGCTGCGGCGCGTGCTGGGGGACCAGCTCGCCGATGTCATCTGGACCGACCCGCCCTACAACGTCAACTACGAGGGCAAGACCAAGGCGCGGCTCAAAATCGAGAACGACGCCATGTCGCCGGAGCAGTTCCGCGTGTTCATGGGCGCGGCGATGAACGCGATGTACGCCGTGATTAAGCCGGGCGGCTGCCTGTACGTCGCCTACGCGGAGCTGGAGGGCGCCACCTTCCGCGTGGCCTTCGATGGGGCCGGGTTCAAATACTCGCAGACCCTGGTGTGGGTGAAAAACGCCGCTGTGATGAGCCGGCAGGATTACAACTGGCGGCACGAGCCCCTGCTGTACGGCTGGAAACCCGGTGCAGGGCACTACTTCGCCCAGGACTTCACCAACACCACGGTCCTGGACCACAGCGTGGATCTGGCCAGCCTGAGTAAGACCGACCTCGTGGCCCATCTGCAGGCGATCCGCGACGCCAGCACCGGCGTGTACGAGAAGAAGCCGAACCGCAACGACCTGCACCCCACGATGAAGCCCGTCGCCCTGGTGCGGAAGTTGCTCGTGAACTCCAGCCGGCCCGGGGAGCTGGTACTGGACCCGTTCGGGGGCTCAGGCACCACCCTGATCGCCGCGCATCAGTCGGGCCGGATGGCCGCCCTGAATGAGCTAGACCCGCACTACGTCGACCAGATCATCCGCCGCGCCCAGGAGGCCACGGGGATGGTCGCCACGCGCCAGGACGGCGCGACATTCCACGAGGTTGCCCGGGAGGTGGCCGTTTGAACACACCAGACACCATGCGCCCCCCGTTCAATCGGCTCAGCCGACTAAAGCATCGCCATTGGCGAAAGCGCCGAGCGACGCTCTTGATGCCGAGGAAGGCGAGCGTGAGCCTCACGTTTTGCAGGCGGCGTGTCAGAGGTGATCATCTACACTGACGCATGCTGAATCGCTCGCTGTAGGTCACACCAACCCCCATGGTGCTTCACCCTGACGCCGTGTTGTGGCTGTTGATCCTGGTGCCCGGCGGTCTTGCGCTGACCGCGTTTGTTCTTTACGGCCGTACGATTCTCTGGTTCCGCCACCTCCCCATGGACAACACCCCCCTGTCTCAACATCTCGTCACGGTGGCAACCCCTTCAATTGACCGCCGTGCTCAAAGCTGCTTCGCACTTGAGCCCAACACCCCTGAACAGCAGGCGCAGGCCAAGCGGGCCCTCACGTGGGCGTGGTCGCCGATCGCCCAGGATCTCCTCACCCGGTACCCGCGCCGTCAGGTTCGGTACACCAGGCCATTTCTAACCCCGGAAGAACTTGAAGCGGAATTGCTCCGCACATGGGGCCAGTCTTTTCCAGCCGTGGTGGCATTCCAACGCGAATTGGCCGGCGTGACGTACCGAACGAGCTTGGGTGAAGCTGGGGATGAGTGGGCCATTTGGGGATTGGTGGCGGGAGATATCGATGGACCAGATTTTCATGAGCCGGGCGAACCTGTCGCTTGGGAATGCTGCACCTACACGACAGCGCGACCAGACGGTTACGCCATTGACCAGGAGGGGGTCTTGCGGTGGGACATACCCGTCGCCCGCAATGCCCACATCGAACTGGAACGGATTGCCTGGAAGATGCTGCGTCAAGTCGGCCCCTTTCCCGCACCGCGCCATCACCTCACCTTTTACCGATTGGCGTTGGATTTGGCGCTGGCCTTCGACGTGCTCAAACAGGCGAGCGAGCGGTGGGGGTGGGTCATTTACAGCCCGGGTGAAGACGAATTCGAGAAGCTCTACATTGGCGCCAGCGGAACCATGGCTGTTCAACAGGCGTTCGAAGATGCTGAGCATCTCCTGCTCACACTCCACAGCACTGAGCGGGCCCATGTCGAAGAAATTTACGCAGCGTTCCAGGCTTTGACGCCCTTGCCGCCACTGAATCTGCGCCCCCGTGCGGATGGCCACGTGCTCGACTGCACGGTCTGGTGATCCACTGACAAATGGGCAGTGAACGCGCGCCGTTCAAGAGCTGCCGAACGGCAGTTGCCGCCATTTGCCTCTGCCTTCAGAGAGCAGACGGCTGAGCTCGCCAGCCCTGCGCCCGTCTCGCTCCCCTGCCCCAGCGGCCCGCCTCCCTTCGAGCGCGGGCCGCGCCCCTGTGCACTGAGAGGTGACTTATGGCCCCCCGAGGGCGGAAAACCAAACTGACCCCCGCCCTGCAGGAGAAATTCATCCGCGCGGTGCGCGCCGGCAACTGCGTCGAGACCTGCTGCGACTACGTCGGGATCAACCCCGACACCTACTACGAGTGGCAGAAGCGCGGCCAGCAGGGTGGCGCCGCCAACGAGATCTACCGCGAGTTCCGCGCGGCGGTCCTGGACGCCCAGGCCAGCGCCGAGATCGAAAGCGTGGCCCGCATTCGCCTCAGTGGCCAGAAGGGCAACTGGCGGGCGGATGCCTGGTACCTGGAGCGCCGTCACCCCGACCGCTGGGGCCGCCAGCGTCTTGAGCTGACCGGCAAGGACGGCGAGCCTGTCACGCCAGGTGCGGTCGTCATCATCCCCAGCAACGGCCGGGACGACGCTTGATCCCATTTCTGTTCCCGAAAGCGAGGTGAGCCCTGTGGCCCCCAAACAGAAAGCACCCAAGCGCGGGGCCAAGGCTGCCCCGCGAGAACCCAAGGTCGAGCTGACCCCTGCGCAGCAGAAGTTCGAGGACAAGTTGCGCGAGTGCTCCCCAAAGGAACGTCTCTTCGTGAAGTTCAAGCTCGAAAAGAAGAGCCACACGGAAGCGGCCACTTTGGCGGGCTACAGCGAAAAAACCGCTCATGTGCAGGGGTCCCAGCTCTTAAAGCGACTTAGAGTTTGGGACGCGTATCTGGCGGGGCTGGAGGCCAACGGCTTCGGCATGCACGACATCCTGGGCGACATCCAGGACCTGCGCACCTTCGACCGCTCCCAGATCGAGCGCGAGATTCAGGTGCCGAGTGAAGAGTTCGTGGCCCGGCGCGTGGACGAGCTGTTGCCTGAGGTGCAGAAGCAACTCGAAGCCCTGCGCAACTACGTGAACACGCAGACCGAGGTCGAGCAGTCCACCCTGGAGCTGCAAGGTGAGCGCCTGCTCGCGCTGCAGAACAAAGCGATGGATTATGTCGAGCGCCTGGCGATCAACCCCGACGCGAAAATCGTCGAACTCCAGACCGTGTTCGTCACCAAACGCGTGCTGTGCTACGACCTGGCCAAGCAGAAGGGCCTGACCCGCTTCATCAAGAGTGTCAAACCCGGCAAGTACGGCGACGTAATCGAACTCTACGACTGGGTCACCGGCGTAGAGATGGGTGCCAAGGCCCTGGGCGTGTACAAGGAGCGCCACGAGTTGACCGGGAAAGACGGCGAGAGCCTCGGCATGGCCACCGTCATCGTGCTGCCCAACAATGGCCGAGACCGGAGCCCCGAATGACGCGCCGCCGCAAGGGGGGTGATCCCACTCCACCCCCAGCCGCACGAACCTTGCAGCCCCAACCCGGGCCGCAGACGCAGTTCTTCGAGTCGCCCGCTGACATCGTCATCTACGGCGGCGCCGCTGGGGGTGGCTAGGTAAATCCTGGTCGCTGCTGGTGGAGCCGCTCCGGCACATCAGCAACCCCCAGTTCGGGGCCGTGATCTTTCGCCGTGAGGGCGTGCAGATTTTCAACGAAGGCGGCTTGTGGGACGAGGCGATGGAGCTTTACCCCATGCTGGGGGCGCGCAGCAACCGCAATGAGAAGACGTTCTTCTTCCCCAGCGGCGCGAAAATCGGCTTTGACCATCTGCAACGGGCCGATGACGTCAAAGCCCACCAGGGCTCGCAGATCGCCCTGATCGGGTGGGACGAGCTGACCCACTTCCTCGCCTCACAGTTCTGGTACATGTTCAGCCGCAACCGCTCGAAAAGCGGCGTGCGGCCCTACATCCGGGCCAGCACCAACCCGGACCCGGACTCCTGGGTGGCCGACCTGATCGCGTGGTGGATTGATCAGGACGAGTTGCTGCCCGACGGAAGCGCCAACCCCCGCTACGGCCTCCCGATTCCAGAGCGCAGCGGGGTGGTGCGGTATTTCGTGCGGGAGAACGGCGAAATCATCTGGGGTGACAGCCCGGCAGATGTGATCGCGCAGCTGCCCTTCGCCGGGTTCACCGTGGACGACGTCAAGAGCCTGACCTTCATTCCGGCCAGCTTGGAAGACAACCAGGTGCTGATGAAGGCGGACCCGGGCTACCGGGCCAACCTCCTCACTCTGGACCCGGTGGAAAAGGCCCGGCTGCTGGGCGGGAACTGGAAGATCAAGGCGGCCGAGGGCCTGCTCTTCCGCCGTGGCTGGGTGACCTTCGTGGACGCCGTGCCCCGGGTGGCCCGCCGCATGCGGTACTGGGACCGCGCCGCCACCGAGGTCACCAAGGACAACCCCGATCCGGACTGGACTGTGGGCGTGTTGATGGCCATCACCGACGACGGGCAGATCTACATCGAAGACGTGGTGCGCGAGCGCGGCGGCCCGCTGAAGATCGAACAGACTGTCAAGGCTACCGCTGAACTGGACCGCCAGCGCTATGGCATGACGGTCACGATTGGCATTGAGCAGGACCCCGGCGCGGCGGGCAAGTCGGACGCGGCCAACTACGTACGCCTCCTGCAGGGTTTTACCGTGCGGGTCTACCCAGTCAGCACCAACAAGGTCACGCGCTTCGGCCCCTTCAGCGCGCAGGCCGAGGCCCACAACGTCCATGTGCGTCGCGCAGACTGGAACCACGCCTATCTCAGCATTCTGGAGAAATTCCCCAGCCCCACTGCCCATGACGACGACGTGGACGCCACGAGTGGGGCCTACAACGCGCTGATGGCCATGCCGGTGCTGCGGCCCCGGGGCGCCGCAGCCGCTGCTGGTCCCAGCGATGCCGACTACACCTGACCCCAGGAGGTGAACCTTTGTCCGTGATCCTTGGCCCTGATGGACGCCCGATTCGGAGTGCGTCCGCCCCCCAGACTTTTCACGAGGCCCGCGCCGTGCAGATTCGTGGCGGCCAGATGCCAGGCCCTGGCACGCCCCTGACCTCGGGGTGGCGCGACGTGACCAGCGGTGACGGTGCGCTGGGCTATGGCCGCTACGGCCCCAGCCGGGCGTACACCCGTGAGGTCAGCCGCCGCCTGTATTTCGAAAACGGCCTGTTTCAGATCGCCACTGATATCGCTGGGGCGTTCCTGGTGGGTGACGCGATCAGCTACGGCACGTTCGCAGATGACGGCCTGCGCCAGATCGTGGAGGACTTCTGGCAGGCCAACTCCTTCGAGCACCTGCTCAGCGGGCGCATGATCACGGAGTGGATGCTCAACGGTGAACAGGCCGTGCTGTTTCCCACCGGGGAGTCGTCGCCCGCCACGGATGTGCCCGCCCTGATCAGCTTGCTCGACGTGGACATGGGCGGCTTCGAGTTGGAAGTGGACACCACGCGTGGCGCCCTGCCTGCCGATATGGCCCGCGCCGTGGTGCTGCGCCAGAGCAGCGGCGACGTTCGGCGCTGGGAGGCGGGCGAGTTCACCTGGGCGGCGCACAACGCCATGTACAACGATGCGCGTGGCTGGCCCGTGGTGATGGCGGCAATGGATTTCTGCGTCGCCTACATCAATATGATGAACATGCGGCTGAACGTGCATCAGCTGCAGCAGCGCCTGCTCGCGGTGTATGAGGCGTTCATGGACCCAGCGGGCGTCGACGCCAACGGCAATCCGGACGGCGGCCGGTACGAGTGGAACCTGAAGAAATCGGGCTTCAGTCGCATGCCAGAAAACGGCGGGGTGCTGACCGTGGTGCACCAACCCGGCTATACCGACACGGACGGCACCAAATATGAAGGGGTGCGCGAGCGTATCGACTTCCTGCGCCCAGGCCAGGGGGCGTCGGAGGCCGGCAGCGACATGAAACTGATCCTGCGCATGGTGGCGCTGACCATCGGGGGGATGCCCGAACACTACTTCGGCGAGGGCGGGGGGGCGACCCGCACCACCGCGTCGGAGATGGGCCTTCCCAGTGTGCGGCTGGCCAACGTGCGCCAGGCGGCCATTCGAAACAACGTGACCCGCATCCTGCGCGCCGAGGCCAAGCGCCGGGCTGGGCCGAACGCCCGGTTTAAAACCGTGAAGGGCAGCCGCAGGAAAGTGCCGGTGGACCTGATCGAGTTCCCCCTGAACTTCCCGCAAATCCGGGAGGAAAGCTACGAGGACATCGTCAAGCGCGTTGAACTCGCGCTCACCCACGCGATCGTGGATGAAGAAACCGCCCAGGCCGACCTGGGCTACGACCCGGCCCTGATCGCCGAGCGCCGGCAGGGTCAGACCCCCAAACCCATGCCGGGCGACCCCAAGGCCCCCAAGGAGAAACAGGGATGAGGAAATCCTTCGTTCTGATGGCGCTGCTCAGTGACCTGTCCCTGGCCGGCTCGCTGAGCCAGATGCTGGTGCCCCGGCCCCCCGTCTCGCTGTTCGTGCCCCGCACCCTGCCGCACCGAGCCAACTCCCGGGCCCCCATCTGCCTGGACCGGCGCCCGGAGCGCGGCCCCGCCACCCGCCGTCAGTAGCCCTGCCCCTGGAGGTGACTGTGATGCCCCAATCCCACCCGGCCTGGCCGTGTGGCCCCTGACCCATGCCCGCTCGCCGCCCTTTCCCCGCCCCTGCGAGGTGTCCCGTATGACTGACCCGGATTCCGCCCCCATCACTGCGGCGCAGGCTGCCCAGCTGGCTCAGAAAGCTCAGCAGGACCATGCCAGGGTCAACCGCGACGCTATCAAGCCCGCTCTGACCCACGCCTACGCCGAGATTCGTCAGGCGGCGGGTGGCCGCAGCGGCCTGAACAGTGTGGAGGTCAAACTCCACACGTTTGGCATCAACCCCGACCAGCTGCTGGCGTTCCAGCGCGTCTTGCAACACGCGGGATTCAGCGCCCGCTGCCATCCCAGCGACCACAGCACATTCGTCGTGGGATGGCAGCCTGTCGCAGCAACCCGCCGCTCCAGCCCCGACCCACAGTTCGGCGTCCACGTCGGCACACAGCAGCTGCTGCGCGAGTAAAGGAGCCCTATGACCACGACCCGGAGCCCCTGCGCCCACCTCCGCTCCCTGGGGCTGATCAGCAGCCCCTTTCCCCTGCCTGCTGTGCCGTCCAGCCTCACCGCGCTACAGGAGGGGGCCGCCGAGCCCCCCACCCGCCCCACACCCGAAACCCTTCGGGAACAGGGCGTGCACGCGGGCCAGGTCGATAAGAACGTGGCCCTGCACGAACAGCCCCTGCGCCTGGGCGCCGTGCAGGAAATCAGCCGCGAGGCGGTCGAAGGCACCGACCAGGAACTGGTAACATTCCGCGCCGACATTGCGGTGTGCGACATCATCAACCTGAACTGGCGCTTTTACCCGCGCAGCGCCTACGAAGGCGCGATTGCTCGGGCGCAGAAGGCAATGGAGCAGGGCAAGCTCACCGCCCTGCTGGAGCACCCGGGCTGGGATGACGGCTGGAAAGGTCGCCTGAACGCCATTGCCGCCCGCTGGACCGCGCTGAGTATCGAAGAGCGCGAAATCGAGTGGCCGCCCGATTCCGGGCAGCGCGTCCGCAAGCCCGTGGTGTCCGGCGAGGGCGTGTACACCCGCACCGAGGGTGGCGCCCTGGTGCAGACCCTGCTGCAGGACGGTGTGTACGTCGGCATCAGCACGAACGGCTACAGCAGCGTGAAGTGGCTGACGTTTGCCGAGCTGGGGATTGATGACCCCACCGGCCTGCTCGACCCCGAAACGCCCATTGCCGTCACTGGCGACGACCTGACCTTCCTGACCATTGACTTCGTGGCCCTGCCCGCCAATGCCATCGGCCAGGTGCACGCCGAGTCCGGCCCTGCCGGCGGCTTCGCGCCGCCCCCTACCCGCCCCGCGCCCCCCGCCCCCTCACCACGTCCGGCCCCCACGCCGGCACAGGAGCAACCCGTGATTCACCCCAAAGTGCAGGAGCTGCTGACCAAGCATGGCAAGACGCTGGAACAGGTCAAGAAAGAGCACACCGGCGAGTACCAGGCCGTGCTCGAAGCGATTGCCTCGGACAGCCTGGCCCAGACCGCGCGCATCACCGAGCTGACCGGCCAGGTCACCACCCTGGAAACGAACCTCCAGGCGGCCACCGTGCGCGCTGTGACCGCCGAGCAGGGCCTGGTCAAGGAAAGCCGGGCCAAGCTGGTGGATGACGCCATTGCCGCCGCCAACCTGCCGGTGCTGCCCCCCTACCAGGACGGCGACACCCAGGTGGACCTGAACGCCCAGTGGCGCGACGCCCTGCTGGCCGAGGCGGTGCGCGCCGAGACCGACGACGCGGCCAAGGCCGTGATCACCCGCCAGGTGGCGGCCCGCCAGCACGTTCTGGGCGCCCGCCCCGTCGAGCAAACCCAGCAGCGTGAGGGTGCCCAGCGCCTGCCTGTGCCGGCGCCCAAGCTGCCCACCGGCAACAACGACCAGCCTGTGCCGCTGACCGAGGACGCCTCGCTCAGCGGCGACAGCCTGCTGGTCGGCATGCTGCGCTGACCCCAGCCCCCCGCCCCGTTTCCCCCCACTTTCCTGCCTCCGGAGGCATCCATGAAAAACCAGAAATACTACGGCGATCAGCACGGGCGTGGCCTGGCCATCGCCCTCCCCGTGCCCGATGGCACGGTCAGCGGCCGGCCCACCACCATCGGCCCGGCCGGCGACCCCGTGCTGGTGGTGCCGTTCACCGAACGCCAGACCCCAGCCCAGCGCGCGCTGGGCTGGGGCCAGGGCCTGAAGGACGGCGAGGCCAGCTGCTACGTGCCCGGCTTCGGCCAGATCCTGGACCTCGGGGCCATGCCCGCCGGCGTCGTGATCGGCCAGAAGGTTTATCTCAGCGCCGCCGGGATGCTGACCACCACCACCACCGACCTGTACGTGGGGCGCGTCATGCCCATTGAAGGGCCGGGCGGCGGCTTGGGGGTGGCGATCCGGGTCAACACCTGAAGCCTGAACTTGTTCCAGGGCCGCCCAAGCACCTGCTGGGCGGCCCCGTCGTCTGTCGCCACATCCCCCATCCCGGGAGGGACCCCCTGTGAAAAAGGACCAGATCACCGCCACGTTCCACAAGTTCCGCGAGGCCATCCGCAGCCGCCCCGCGCTGCGCGGCCAGGACGCCAACCAGCTGACCGGGACCTTCCTGGCCCTGGCCAGCCTCAAGCGATTCCATGAAGGCTTTGGCGGTCAGCTGTTCAAGCAGCAACTCAAGGCCGGCGCCGAACTGCGCGCCACCAACCCCGAGGCCTACGCGGCCACCCTGCGCCGCGTGCAGCCCTACCTGAACGATATCCAGGACCTGGGCCAGGACGCGGTGCGCGTGGTCGAAACCCTGACCAGCACCGACCTGAGCTTCGCCATCGGGACCACCCGCGAGATCGAGCGCGACGGGCAGGCCAACCCGTTCAACACCAACCTCTACACCATCGTGCGCCGCCGCACGGTGACGGACCTGATTCCGGTCGCCACCAGCAACGGTGTGGACCTGGAAGATCCTTTCCTGGCCTTCCGCAAGGAAGGCACGCCGCACAAGCAGACCAGCTGGACCGGGCGCACCGGGACGCTGAGCGTGGCGAACATGGAGCTGGGCTTCGAGCTCACGATGGAAATGCTGATGCGCGACCGGCTGGGCGAGTTCCTGGATGCGCAGGAAGAGCTGGGCAAAGCGGCGGCGCGTACGCGCGCCTGGACGATCATGGACGCCATCCGCCGCAAGGCTGAGCGCATCACGATACCCGTGACGGGCCCGGCGGGACCTGTGCTGGCGAACATCACGGCTGTTGACGCGCTGCTGGGTTACCGCGTGATTCACGGGCGGGAATACATCCGCCGCCTGACGGATCTGTACGTGCCTGGGCAGTACCGTGGTCAGGCGAACACCGCGCGCAACACGCAGACGCTCGCGCCTCAGGGTGGGGCGAATGGTCCGGCCACGCAGGTCAGCACCAGCAACCCGCTGTACCAGGCGTACGAGGTGCACGCCGAGGAAATCCTCTCGCGCATGGACGTCAGTGGCTACCCTGGCCACTCCAAAACCGACTACATCGCCGCCGACCGGGACGCGGAGCCGGTGGACTTCGCCACCCTGCAGGGCTATGAGGGCGGCGCGCGCCTGTTCGCCCGTGTGTCCGATGTGGCGAACTTCGAGCGCATGGGCAGCTTCGACCGCCACTTAATCGAGTACAAGGCTTCCGACTGGACGGGCGCCGAAGTTCGCGACGAAAGCGGTCTCGTGATCGTTGGTACCCAGTAACCTCCCTCGCCCACTTCACATTGGGGGCCGCCTGCAACTTTGTTCCAGGCAGCCCCCATCCAGGAGCACCCCATGAAGAAACAAGAGCTCATCGTGGATAAGCGCCTGTACCACGGCCAGCAGTGGTACAACCCCGGCACTGTCTTCCCACCGGAGACCGTGGAAGTGAGTGACGAAATGCTGACTGCGTACCGCCAAGGCGGCTATCTGGCCACCCGCGACGAACTTAAGGCCCGCGAGAACCCCCAGGCGCACACCGCCGAGCAGCAGCGTGATCAGGCGCAGGCCCGGGTGGCGGAACTGGAGGCCCAGCTGGCCCAGGTCGCCCCCCCGGACCTCAGCCCCCTGTACGCGGCCCTGGACCCGAATGGGGGCGTGTCCTCGGTGGAGGATGCGGTGGCGTTTCTGCACAAGCGGCAGGCCCAGGCACAGCAGGCCAGCGCTGACCTGGTCCGCCGCGCCGAGCAGGCCGAGGGGCAGGTCTCGGCCCTCACCACCCGGGCCGAGAAGGCGGAGCAGGATCTCCAGGTCGCGCAGGCCCGCCTCACCACCTTCGAGACGGTGTTCGCGCCGGCCGAAGGCACCGAGCTGCCCGTTAACTTCGCGCGCCGGGGGGCGCTGGCCAGGATCGGGCTGACCACCTGGGAGAGCCTGCGTGGCCGCAGCGCGGCGCAGCTCACCGCCATCGAAGGCGTCACCGACGAGGACGCGGCCAAAATGGTGGAAAAGGTCGCGGCGCATTTCGCCGGCGCTGACGGGGCGTAATGACCGCGCCGCAGCCCCCCGCCCTCTCGGCGGCGGCGCGCCTGGAAGGGCGGTACGGCCTGGTCGCCGAGGATTTCGCCCTGACGCCGACCGACTACGCGCAGCGTGTGGCGCTGTGGGAGGCGATGGCCGCTGAGCAGGCGAGCGCGACGCCCGAGCAGCGCCAGGCCCACGTCCAGGTCCTGGCGCTGACCGCCGTGATCATGGCCCAGACCCGCCGGGCGGACAAGTTCCGCGCCGAGGGGGACATCACCACGGAGCGCGACATCCTGGGCCGCGTCGCCATCTTCCAGGGCTGGCTGGCCGTGGCCGAGGGGCTCGCGGGCCTGGCACCGCCCGCGGCGGCGCCTGGGCCACGCCGGGCCAACCCCAGCCCCGTCATTGACCCCTGGGGGCTGCGGTGACCCTCCGGGACGACCCTGAGCTGCAGGCGCTGCGGCGCGAGGCGCAGGGCGAGGTGCAGGCCAATGCGGGGCTGATGTTCCGGCACCGGGGCACGTTCGAGCACACCCAGGGCGGACGGACCACCCCGTATCTGTGCACGTTCAGTGTCAAAGACCCGGTCAAGGGCAACCGGGATGAGGTGGCCGCCGCTGAGGCGTTTGCCACGGCGGAGCAGGTGCCGTTCCGCGACGTTCGTCTCCTCACGGTGAATCCGGCCGATCAGCGGCCACCCAAGGGCTCCTTCCTGCGGGAACCCTGGGATGGCGGTCGGCTGGAGGTGCGCAGCTGGAGTCAGGCCAGCGATTTCACCGGCCTGCGCCGCGCCCTGTGCATCCTCCGGAGGTGAGCCGTGCTGGACCAGATCGCCAGCCGGCTGCGCGCGGCCCTGCCCGGGTCGGTGCCCATTCTCCGGCCCCTGCAGCTGCTGGACGCCGCCGACTGGCTGGAAGTGGACGAGGCCGGCGATCCCCTGCCCGAGGGGCGCAGCGGCCTGCAGGTGTATTTCGAGCAGCGCGCCCCGCTCGGGTACGTGCAGCTCTACCACGGCCAACTGGAGGTCCGCGATGGGCCCAAGGACCTGGGTCGGCTGCAGATCGACGTCATGGCCCCCAGCCTCGGGCACGCCCAGGCCCTTGATGGGCGCGTGCGCGGGGCGCTCGACACCACGCCGGTGCGGCCCACCCCGTTCAAGCTCAACAGCTGTCAGGTGCTGGAGGAGATCGACCACACCCGCATCGTCCTCATCTTCGAAACCCGCGACATAGGAGTTCCCGATGTACGACAAAGTGCAGAACACTGACAACCTCGACAAGCGCATGATCAACCTGAGCGGGGGCTACCGCCTGTTCGTGCCGGACGCGGCCAGCCCTTTCTTCAACCCCACGGCGGGCCGGCAGGCCATCAACATGGGGCACGTCCGCGCGCCCAGCGAGACCTACACCCCCACCACCAAGAAGATCGGCAGCGCCGTGTACGGCAACCTGCGCGACGTGCTGGAAGTCACCACCCGTGTGGAAGAAACCGGCACGTTTGAAACCATCTCGGTGCGCAACCACATCATTCGTGGTCTCTGGGCGGGCAGCAAAGCCGTCGCGGCGGGCGCCACGCCCATCGCGGCGTTCCAGGCCAACACCGCCTATGCCGCAGGCCAGTTCGTGGTGCCCACCTCTGCCAACGGCCACTATTACGAAGTGACCACGGCCGGCACCACCAGCAGCACCGAACCTGTTAACTGGAAAACGGACGGCACCACCAACACCAGCGGCACTGTGACCTTCACCGACCGTGGCGTCATTCCCGAGTCCAGCGGTCTGGTGGTCATTCCGCGCAACCGCGCCAGCTTCACCGGCATGCTGATCGATGTGAGCGTGAGCGCCATTGCAGGCCAGCCGCTGGAAATCTTCGTGGCGCCCGCCGTCGTGCTGCGCGGCGACGGCTACGGCTCGGGCCGCGACGGCGAGAACGAAACCGCGCTGAAGTTCGCCTACACCCTGCTCGCCCCCCCGGCGGGGTACGTGATTCCCTCGACCATTGACGCGGCGTTCAGCCCCGTGAAGGTGAATGGGGGCTACGACATCTTGGACGTGCCCGAGAACCAGGAAGTGGCGATCATCGACAAGCTGATCGCCGCGTACTACGACTGAGCCCCTCCCCAAACGCGCCGGGGCCCTGTGTCCCGGCCTGGACTTCCTTTTCGCACTGCCCGGGAGTTTCCCATGAGCTATTACAGCCGGCCCTACACCCTGACCAGCGGGGCCACCATCACGCTGGAGCCCTGGTCCTACAAGACCTTCGGTGCCTGCTACGCCGACCTGCGGGCGGTGCTCAAGGCGTTCCGCGAGCGCGCCAGCGACAGCCCCAGCCAGGAAGAGGACCTGCAACTGCTGCTGGACCGCGTGTTGCTGGCGGCCGTGCCACGGGCCGAGGACCGCGACCAGGTGCTGGGTCCGGATCTGGCCGATCTGCTGGGCGCCATCTTCGACCTGAACCGGGTTGACGAGGTGGCGGCAAAACCCCTCAGCCTGTACCAGCGTCTCCTGCAGGCCGAGTTGAGCACCCTGGAGACGCCGCCTCCGCCCTCGACCGGAAGCTCCTAGAGGAGATTGCCGACCTCATCGTGGGGATGGGCACGGGCGTCTTGGACCTGCCGCCCGCCGCGTTCGCCGACCTGCGGGCCGCCCTGGTCCGCAAAGATGCGGCGCGGCGCTACCACGCCATGACGGAACACGAGCACCTGGGCGTGAAGACCGTGTGGATCGGCGAGGGGTCTCCGCCACCGCCGCTCTACGACTACGACACCACGGCGCGCGAAGCGTACCTGCGCCACCTGCGGGATCTGGCCGGCATCCCCCATCCCCTGCCCACCTCCCAGGAGGCGCAGCTGGCCCAGGACCGCGCGAACTGGGCGGCCCTGCGCGCCCAGCGGCGGCGGCGATGAAGGCCAGAACCAAACGGGGCAGCGCCAGCGTGTTCCGGAAACGGGCCCAGGCGCTGCAGCGCAACCTGGGGGCCATCGCCCAGCAGGGCGCCCGCACGGCGGAGCTGCACGCCCGGCGGGGCGCCCTGCTGAACGTGTACCAGACCGCGCCGGGCGAGTACCGCCGCAGCAGGGCCCTGCTGCGGCACATCTATGCCAGCGGCCACGCCAGCGGCAGCGTCATCGGCATCCAGGTGGGCGACCGCGCCAATTACGCCAGCTTCGTGGAGTACGGCACCGTCCCCCACGCCCTGACCCCGGCGCAGCTGGCCAGCTACCTGGAGGCCCTGCCGCCCGGCGGGCTCCTGCGTTTCGGGCGCAGTGGCCGGGCCTACCTGCTGCCCGGACCCTTCATCGGCCCCGCCCTGTTCGCAGCGCGGCACCGCACCCACGCGCGCATCCGGCAACTGCTGCAAGAATTGTGGAAATATTGATGCCTGCTTAGATTGGTCACGCTCTGGGGGCTTGGCTCGATACGTAGGTGAGCAGGAGTCGCGGTAACTGTGGTCATCCATCTACTCCTGATCCAGATTTCAAAATCACGGATCTGCACAGGTGTCAATAAGTCAGAAGAATCGTGGTTTGATAGCAGCATGCCCGAAGGCCGCCATGACGTCTCCCTTGGCTACAAGTCGAGAAGCGCCTTGCCTGGCGGCTTAGGCAAGAACACTGACGCGGGTCTGTTGCCAGGTAAGCAGATTCGCTTTGAGGCACACACCAATCTGGGCGAAGCAGCGATCCTCACGTCAGCCCGTCTACTCCTTATGCATGTTGGCCTCTCCAACAACAGCATAGGCAAGATTGACGCTTTTGGGTTTTGTGAACTGATTGACGTTACTTTTCAGGAATGTGGGTTCATCAAGAAATTCTACGTTATTTATATAAAGTCTGCCTTATATAATTATGAATCTACCATAGCGGATCAAGTTAAAGAGATTGAGAAGGTAAGTCATTGATTGAAATTGTTGAGCCAGAAGAGAGATTTGCCAACGTGTTCAGGACTTTGTCCTTCATTCTTGTAAACCATCGTTCAAAGATGTTTGGCGAGTTGGGTAAATCAGTTGAAACCAGACTCCAAGTTGAAGAACAGGTGCTTCGGGAATATCGCTCGTAACTGTTCATCAATGCTGCGCTGAATAGTCGCCCAAGGGATGTTAGTTTGTTGCTATAAATATACACGCCGCTATTAAAAGGAGGGGTTGTAATGATAAAGTTGGACGGTCCTTATGGCAGATACTTTCGATTCGTCGTCGGTATTCATCATATTTGCCCACCACGCTCTTTTTGGAAATATTTTAGAGGTTTGTTGAATTATCGATTCATATCTATAGCATTATGCATTTTTGGTTCCAATGCCTACGCCCAGCTAAGAGCGTGTAATGATTCTAATAGCTCTATGTCCATAGCGAGGGTGGTATGGAATAGTCCTGGGTACGACTCTGTGGGATGGTATAAGATTGATGCAGGTGCATGCAGAACAATATATGACCGGCCCATGAAACCAGGCATGCCCTTCTATTATTATGCAGATAACCCGAAAGGTAATACGTGGAGTGGAGCCGATTCAAGATGGAATTTCTGTATTCACCCTAAAGATGCCTTCCGTTTCAACTGGATAGTGGACTGCCCAGAGAACCAAAAGGTCGTATTTATACGGGTGGAGAATCCATCTTACACTCGAGTCACGTTCACTTTGCCACCTATCTCTAGTGGACCAATTACTCAACAGCGGATACAGGAATGGGTCGCCTTCACCGGAGGTACTGAGCCCAAAGCTGCACCCATGCCTATTCCAGCTCCAAAACCCATGCCTATTCCAGCTCCAACACCTGTGCCTACCCCAGCTCCAACACCTGTGCCCACTTCTCCTTCCACATCTACTTGGACGCCTCGAGAGAACTTCATGTGTGCCACCCAAGCACCTCCTTCAGGTTGGGTCGTTGTCCGGCATGGTGAAAACCCTTTTCAATGTTCACAACCTGGCTCACTTCAATACAAAATCATTGATTTAAGCGATGCTCCAATGAACACTGTTGTTGCCGTGTGTGATCTCGGTCTTCCAATACCTTCAAATTGGCAGATCGTCGGGCAAACCTTTGGTGCTACTAATTTCCTCTGCACTTCTAAAGTACGTGATGGCAGAATGTTAAATATAAAAAAGCTCAATTAGGGATACATTTGTCTGCTAAGCGCGGCATTGGGTGTGGCGTTGAGTAGTCGCCTTCACTCAAAACGTGGAGGGCTCGTGGAAGCAGATCAGCATAAATTACTTGTCAGAGGTGGTCCGGCGTCGCAAACGATGTTCAGGCGGAAAATGAAAAGCTATCTGTTCGGCGCCATTACAAGCATCAAGGTCAGCGCCAGTGCACTCATCGGCAGAATTCAGATCATAGTCCCGGGTTCGTCGGAAGGCAGTGATCGTTCAGCAGGTCCTGCAGTCACGGAGCAGATGGAGAATGTGGACTACATCTCGCTTCCGAGGTCGCCTGAAGCGCGCGCCATAGCCAATTCATTGAAGAGAAAATTGCCGCCAAGCAGCCTGTGAAACGCATGACACACGGACACCGCGCGGTGTCCGTGTTCCGACAGCGTCTCGATCATCTGGAAGTCCTCCTGCTTCATCCCTCGCCTTCGTCCTGCCGGACACCTGGGACCTCATGCCCAGTTTTAACTGGTAGTCAGCCCATGGCTATGGCGCCGCTTTACGCGGCGCCATACGTCATTTGAAAAGGAGCAATCCCCCGTGGCCGAACTGCGCGACACGATGCTGCTGGACAACACCCAGCCCATCCGAGCAATCGAGGAGATGGAGCAACGGTTCGCGCGGCTGTTCCGCGAGCGTGAAGTCCCCATCAAATTCAGCCTGCCGCCGCTCCCCAAGCCGGGCAGCCGCCCTGAGCGCCGCGCCCAGGACAGTCAGCTCGACCGCCTGAGCAACCGCCTGCGGGTGGTGCAGCAGGAGCTCAAGCGCCTGGGCGACAACGCCACCGGCGACCAGCTGCGCGTGCTGGAAACGCGCCTCGCCCGCCTCACCGCCCAGGCCGAACTGATGGCCCCGGGGCTGGACAAGGGCAGCCGGGCCGCCGCACGCCTCAGCAACGTCATGACGGGCCTGGTGACGACCAGCGCGGGCGTGCAGGCGGCCATGAACACGGTGGGACAGCCCAAAGGCCTGCAGACCGCCGAGGGGCAGATGAAGGCCTACGCCCAGACCCTGGGCACCGTGAACAATCTGTGGCGGCTTCAGGTCCTGACCGATGAGCAGGCCGCCAAAAGTGCGGCCAAGCTCCGCGACGAGCTGCTGAAACTGGCCGCGGCTGGCGGCACCAGCGGGGACGCGGTGCTCAAGGCCGTCCAGCTGGCCACGCAGGCGCAGCGGGTCGTCGACGGGGCGATGGGCGAGGCCACCAAGGGCGGCTTTGCCTACAACGCGGGCATTGCCATTCTGGACGGCATTGCCCGCATCCGTGGCCCCCTGGGCGTGCTCGCGGCTGGGTTGGGTGGTGCCATCAACACTGGACTGTTTACCGGCATGGGCGCGGGCAAACCCAAGGTGGGCCGCGGCGCCCAGGACCTCGGGGACGAGGTCATCTCCGCCCTCAAAACCCGCCTGCAGATCCGCAGCCCCAGCCGCCTTGCCCAGCTGTTCGGCCTGAACGTCGCTGAGGGCCTCGCGCTGGGCATGAAGTCCGGGCAGGCCCAGGTGGCCAAGGCCGCGGCGGATCTGGGCAAGGCGGCTGGGGCCAATGTGAACTCGGCCCTGCAGGGGCTGACCGGGCCCAAGCTGGCGCAGACCGTGGGGGGCAGCGCCGGGGCCTTCGCGGGCCTGACCACTGGGGCCAGCAACGGCGCCGCCGCGCTGGGCCGGATGGCGATCAGCGCCGAGGCCCTGGCGTTCGTGGCGGGCGCCACGGCAGCAGCCATCACCGTGCTGGCCACGGCCTTCACTGCGGCGGTGAACAGCGGCGCAGCGTTCGAGGAACAGCTCGTCAATATCAAGGCGCTCACCCAGCCGACCGCCGAGCAGCTGGCGCAGCTGAAAGACGCCGCCATGAACCTGGGCACCGACCTGGGGGTGGGGCCGAAAGAAGCGGCGCTCGCCATGCTGGAGCTGAACAAGGCGGGTCTGAGCGCCCAGCAGGTGATCGGTGGCGGGCTCGCCGGGGCGCTGAACCTCGCCGGGGCCGCAGGCGTGACGGCGGGGGAAGGGGCGAACATGGCGGTCTCGGCCATGACCGCCTTTGGCCTCGTGGCCGAGGATCTGCCCCGTGTGGCGGATGTGTTCGCCAACTTCGCCAACAAAACCACGTTGGGCGCGGCGGATCTGAGCCAGTTCTTCGCCTCGCTCGGGCCGACGGCGAAAGACGCCGGGCTGAACATCGAGCAGGTCGCGGGGTACGCCGCCACGCTGGCCCAGGCCGGTTTCAAACAGATGTCGGACGCCGGCACGTCGTTCAAGACGTTCCTCACCAGCCTGCAGGCGCCCAGCGACACGGCCAAACGCGCCCTGAAGGAACTGGAAGTGAGTTTCTACGATGCGACCGGCGCCACCCGCCCCCTGGGCGAGGTGCTGGAAGAAACCCGTCAGAAGCTCGCCGAGCTGTCCGACGAACGCCGCAACGACCTGATCACCGACATCTTCGGGTCGGATGCGGGGCGCGCCGCCCGGTCGTTCTTCGGGACCACGAACGCCGCGATTGAAGAAAACATCAAGGCGATGGGCCTGCAGGGTGAGGCGGCCCGCGTGGCGCGCGAGCGCATGGAAAGCTACGCGGGTCAGGTGAAGGTGCTGGGCGCCGAGTGGGAGGCGTTCACGGCCATGATCGGCCTGATCTTCCTGCCCGCCCTGACCAGCATCGTGAAGGGCATCCGCAACGTGGTGGAAGGCGTGCGCGTGTTTCTGAACGACGGCGAGCGCCTGAAGCTGCTGCTGCAGAACACCGCCATCGTGGCGGCGGGCGTGGGCCTGGCCTTCGTGTACCTGCGACAGGAAATGATCAAGGCGGCTGTCCTCGGAGCGTGGACCGCGCTGCCCGGTATTTTTGCCGCGTCCCGGCTGGCCATCATCGGCGCGGCCACCGCGATCAAGACCACTTACATCCCCGCCATCATCGGCGCGGCCAAAGCCACCGCCGCCTTTATCGCCGCCAACCCCTGGCTGCTGGTGATCGCCGGCACGGCCGCCGCCGCTGTGGCGATCAACAACCACTTCGCCACGATGCGCGACACCTACGCCGAGGCGGACGCGGCGAACGAGGCCAGCTTCGAAGGCACGATGAAGCGGGTGCGGGCCCTGACCAAGGAGGGGGGCGAACTCAACAACACCAAGGCCAAGTACCTGCTGGCCCTGGAGACCCTGAAGAACGCCGAGGCGGGCCGGGTCAAGGGCGTGACCCTGTTCGGCGAGCGCATCATCGAGGTGGACGAGAAGGAGGTGGCCCGCGCCCAGAAGCTGGTGCGGGATTACCACGCCGAACTCACCCGCCTGAACACCGAGGCGGCGCGCCGTCCCCCGGTCAAGCCCATCAATATTGACCCCAAGGAGGTCGAGAAGCAGAAGAAGGGCCTGAAGGACCTGCGCGAGGGACTCGCCGGTCGCCAGCTGGAGCTGCGCGTGAAGGGCATGACCGAACTGGGCGGCCAGATCGAACAGCTGGGCAACCAGTTCGACGCCCTGGCGATCAAGCTCAAAACGGCGTTCAACTTCGACCTCTCCAACTCGGATCTGCAAAAGGGGCTGGCGGAACTGCGCGCCCAGCAGGCCCGGGAGCAGACCGCCCTGGTCAAGGCCTCGCTGGATGAGCAGAAAGAGGTCCGATTGGGCCACGAGCGCGACGTGCGCTCGGCCGAGGCCGCGCTGTCGGCCGACGCCCTGGCCCGGCGCCGCGCCGAGCTTGACGCGCAGCTTGAGGACGTCCGCAGCCGCTACGCCCCCCAGATCGCCGAGCTGCTGCGCAACGCCCAGAACAAAAACCTCTCCAGCAGCGACCGCCGGCAGTTTCAGGCCGAGGCGGGTCAGCTGCAGGTCCTGCAGAACCGCCAGATCGTGGCGCTGGAACGCCAGCGCGACCAGGAGCTGGAACAGATCGCCCAGGACCGTCTGGATAAGGTGCGCGCGGCGCAGCAGGAGACCTTGAGCAGCCACGTGCGGGTCAGCGAGGCCGTGATCAAGGTCCTGGAAGGGCAGCGCGACCGCGAGCTGGCGATGGCCGGGGACGTGCCCCAGGCCCGGCTGGCCATCGAGCAGCGCTACGCCCCCCAGTTCCTGCAGTTGCGGCAGCAGCAGCTGGCCCTGGAAGCGGAGGTGCAGCGCAGCGCCCTGCGCACCACGTACCTGCAGCAGATGCGGGACGCGGCCAGTGCCGGGGACCAGCGGGCGGCGCTGGAACGCGAGGCCCGGACCCAGCTCATCAATGGGCTGCGCCTGCTCGAACTGAACGGTCAGCAGCAACTGGCCGACGAGCAGCTCCGCCTGGACGAACGGGTGCAGCAGGAACGCACCGCGATCTACCAGGAAGGCCTCGACCGCCGCATGGCCGGTGCCCGGGACGCCAGCGCCGCCGAACTGCGCCAGCTGGAACGCGTGCTGCAGGCCGAGCGGGCCCGTGCCCAGGCGGCGGGGGACGGGGGCAAGGTCGCGGCCATCGACAAGGCCCTGGGCTCCATCAATGAGATTCAGGCCGACAACGTGCGCGAGTTCCGCAAGGAACTGGGGGAGGCGGAACGCACCGCCGCCGAACTGCAAAAGCGCCTGGCCGAGATCGATCAGCCCCCCCTGGGCAAGGCCCGCAGCAGCGCCGCCGCGCCCTTTAACGACATCATCCGCGACACGGACCAGCAGCTGCGCGCACTGCGCGAGCAGCTGGCCAAGACCGACCTCTCCCCCGCCCTGCGCGCGCGCTACCTGCGCAGTGAAGCGGAGCTCACCCGTATCCGGACCACGGCGGCCCAGGAGCGGGGCCTGGCCATTCTGACCGCCGAACAGAAGTACGACCGCGAGCGCCAGGACAAGGCCCAGGCCGCCGCCCTCAAGCTGGCCCGCACCAGCTACGAGGCCACGGGTGACGCGGCGGCCTACCAGCAGCGGCTGGCCCAGGACGCGGCGTACTGGCAGGCCCGGCTCGCCCTGGCCCGGCAGAAGGGCAGCGAGGAGTTGCAGGTGCAGGCCGAGCAGGCCCTGGCCAGCAATGCCGAGGCCCGTAAAGGTGTGCAGGACGATCTGAAGCGCCGGGAGGAGGCGGCCGAAAAGGATCGGGACCAGGAGCAGAAACGCCGTGAGGAGGCGCGCAAGGGCGAGGATGAACTCGCCAGCGCCCAGGTGCGGGTGCGCGAGGCCCAGGTGGCCTACGGCGCCGCCGTGGCCCGCAGCTCGGCCGAGGTGCTGGCGGCCAAACAAGCGGGTCTGGCCGCCACCCGGGATGAACTGGCGCTGATCGACCGGCAGATTGCCCAGGCGCGCGCCCGTGGCCTGAGCGAGGCCGACCTGCTGGACCTGATCACCGAGCGCACGCAGAAGGCCACCAGCCTGTACGAGCAGCAGCGGGCCATTCGCCAGTTCATCATGGGGCTGGACCAGCAGGCCTTCGAATATGGCGAGGCAATGCTCGCCCTGGACGCGGCGCGCACCCGATCCGGCCAGGACAGCCTGCGCGATCAGGTCACCGCCCTGGGGGTCACCCAGCGGCAGATCGCGCAGCTGGAACGGCAGCTGGCCCTGGCCGACGCGAACCTGCTCACCGAACAGGAGCGCCTCGACCTGCAGACCAAGCGGGTGAACCTGCTTACCCAGGAAACCGAACAGGTGCAGGCCCTCAACGACGCCCGCCGGGCTGCCGCCGAGCAGGCCACGCGGGCGATTGCCCCTGACCTGACCGAGGCCCGCAAGGCGGCGCTGGGGGCGGCCACCGTCGAGGTTCAGCGGCTGCAAAGCGTGACCGAGGCCCAGCAGGCGATGGTGGACCAGCTGCGCGACTCTCTGGAAACGTTGGAACTGGCAGGGGTGTCCACCTTCGAAACCCGGCGCGGCCTCACCGTGCAGGAGGGCCTGCTGGCCGATACCCAGCTGAAGCTGACTGCGGCGCGCAAGGCGGCGGCCGAACTCAACCACGCGCTGGTGCAGGCCGAAGAGGACCTGAATGTGCAGCTGGCCCGGGGCACCGACGAAACCCGCGCCCTGGCCGGGGCTGGCCTGACGCTGACGCGCAGCCGTGAGGCCCTGGCCCAGGCCCAGCGGGAATACAACGCCGCCCAGCAGGGCGAAAACAAGGAACGGGCCAAAACAGCCACGGAGGGGCTGATCAAGGCCATCACCGACGAGCGGGCCGCCGTGCGGGCCCTGCAGGGTGAGTACGAAAAGCTCGTGGGGCAGATGGACGGGGTGCAGGGGGCCACGGAACGCCTGCGGCGGGCGGTCAGCGGCACCGAGGCCCGCGAGCGGATCAACGTCAACACAGAGACCGACCGCTTCTTCGCGCTGCAGCAGCGCCGCGACATCCTGCTGCGGGCCGCGCAGAGCGCCCTGCGGGAGGGCGATCCCGCCGCCATTCAGAAAACGGTGGCGGCCCTCGCCGAGCAGGAGGAACGCCTGCGCAAGCAGCAGGCCCTGCTGCGGGACAACGGCGTGTCGGTCGGCGTGAGCAACAGCGCGGCGGTGGACGACCTGCTGGAGCAACTCGACCGCCTGGGCGTGACCTACGACCGGGAAGCCGCCGCCGCGCAGGACCGGGTGGCGCTGCTGGACCGCGAGGCAGAACTGCTGCGCGCCGGGCGTGAGGCCGAGCATCTCCGGCTGGAGCAGGAAGGGGAACTGCTGTCGGAGCGGGCCCGCCTCGCCGATCAGGAGCTGGCCACGGCCCGGCAGTACGTCGCCTCCGCCCAGGACCTGGCGGCGGTGGCCGCCGCCCTGCGCGCGTCGATCTCGGCGGCGGGCAGCTACCTCGTGACCACCGTGGCCAGCCGCCCTGCCCCGCCCTCACCGGCCCAGGTGAGCGCGCAGGCGGCGCAGGCCGCGTCCGCCGCCGCTTCAGGCGGCACGCCGCCCCCGCCGCCGCCCCCCACATCAACCACGCCAGGAGGTGGCAACAAAACCGTGACGATCATCAACCATTGGGGCTTTACCACCACGTTCGAGGCGGGCGAGGACCGCACCCAGGACCTGCGCCGGTTCGTCCACGAGGTGGTGGACCAGCGGGTGAACCGGGCGCTGCGCGACCAGGCCTGGTCGGGGGGGTGCGACGAATGAACTGGCAGGACCGGTACCTGACGGTCGGGCCCGTCGCCTTCGGGCCGGCGGCGCCCGATCCCGAAACCGGCTACGTGAAGGCGAAGCCGGAGCGCAACCTCAACATTCTCGCCCTGGCCAGCGGGCTGAGCCTGGCGCAGCTGCCGCCCGATATCCAGGCCACGCGCATCACGATTGCCGGGGGCACCAACATCGCGGTCACCAACGACCAGGCTGACATCCTGCGCAACCTGCTGCCCGGCGATCTGGTGACCATCTCGGAAAATTACACGCTCAGCACCGGGCGGGTCTGGGTGGACGCGGTCGTGGTCAGCCCCTTTGACACCACGCTCCACGCGGTGCAGGCCGGCCCGGACGGCGTGCCCGTGGAGCAGTACTGGACCTACAGCGGCTTCGAGGCCGTCATTCTCGGGAGGCCCACATGAAACGGCTCGAACTTCAGCAGCTCGACGGGACCCCCGCCCCCGCCACCGACTTCGGCAGCGTGCCGCCCGGCACCACCACGCCGACCCGGCAGCTGCGGCTGGTCAACACCGGCGACGAGCCGGTGCCGGGGCTGCGCCTGCGCGTGCTTCAGGACGGCGCGGTGCCCGGCACGTATCTGGTCACGGCCAATGGCCTGGCCCTGGGTGACGCCTGGACCGCCCCACTGGCCGACGCCCCGCTGCTGCCCGGTCAGGCCGTCCTGATCAGCGAGGCCTGGACCACCCCGGCCGGCACCACCACCACCGGGGCGGATCACGGGCGCCTGATCATCTCGTACCAGAGGTAACGCATGTTCAATGTTGTGACGCGCCGCACCGCGCCGCGCGTGACCCTGATCCATGAGGCCGCGGCCACCAGCCTGCAGGAGGTGCAGTTCGCGCATTACGCCCGGGGCGGCTGGCTGGGCCACGAGGAGTTCACCCACTTCGCCTCCACGCAGCCCTGGGAAGAGGTGGAACTGGTGCACGACGCGTTCGCCTTTCTGACCCGGCCGGCGTCGCCGGGGCAGCCCGCCCCGGCCCCCCGCCCCGCCCTGGACATCATTCACGGCGTGCGCCCCCTGATCGTCACGGCCGAGTCTCCGCTGGGCCCCCTGATCAGCGCGGAGTACAGCGACGACGGGGCGGGGCCCACCGCGACCCTGGTGCTGCCCGGCGAGGTGGTGCCGGCCGTGGGTGCGGCCGTCGCCATCACCGTCATCAGCAAGGGGCAGAGCGGCCGGGCCGGCGCGATCAGTGGGCCGGCCGGCGCGCCCAAGCCCCGGTCCCGCAAGCCCTATGAGTTCGTGACCACCCGCACCGAGGTTCACCTCGTGCTGGATGACCAGTACGAGATCAGTGGGGCCCGTGGCGGCCTGCAGACCACCCTGCGGGCCTACGCGCCGGCCGCCACGGCGCTGGGCACCACAACCCTGCCTGAACTCGTGCCCTTCATGGCGACGCCCACGCCACGCCCGACGCGCGACACGCCCTGCACGGCCCGGCTGCAGCCGCAGACCGCGCCGCTGGGGCCCATCGTGCGGCAGGCGGTGGCGGCGGCGGGCCTGAGTCTGACCGTGGTGGGGGGGGACGAGCTGGGCGGCGAGGCCTGGACCGAATTCGAGATGCCGTACTCGACCAAAGGCAAGTCGCCGCAGCAGGTGCTGGACGACACCTACCTCGCCATCGGGTACCGGCCGGTCATTCGCCGCGAGGGCAGCGCGACCCGGCTGCTGCTGCTGCCCCCCGGCGTCACGGAGGGCGGCCTGCAGGTCAGTGGCGATCAGGTGATCAGCAGCGGCACGCGGCGCTGGGAAAGCGCCCATTTCCCGGCCAGCGTCACGGTCACGGGTGCGGATCTCCTCGTGCCCCTGCCCAGGCTGCAGGACCTGATCGACCTGGCCCCCGACCCGGAAAGCTTCGACCAGGCCATGCAACCGGACAAGGAGTGGACGAAGATCGTGCCCAGCCCGGACGGCAAGGGGGAAGTCATCACGGGCTACAAGCGGGTGAACGGCCAGCTCGTGGGGCTGTACCGCCTCACGGTTCAGGACCTTACCGTGCAGGAGCAGGTGGACGGGAAAACGGTCACCGTGCCGTTCGGCCGGGTGGCGACCAGCCTGGAGGAGACGGAAACGACGTACCACCCCACCTGCACCGACATGCTGCTGCGGCAGGAGGTGCGGAAAATGACGTGGAGCTACACCGTGGCCACCCGGACCAGAACCGAAATCGTCGGCCGGTACGGGTATATGGGCGTGGCGGCCGTTGGCGATCTGCTGGGCGACGAGATTGAGGTCCTGGAGCAGCACTGGAGTCCGGAAGGGTGGCTGCGCACCAAGATCCAGCGGTCCAGGAAGCTGTCCAGCGTCAAGCAGAGCGAGCCGGAAGGGGAGCTCAAGGACCGTGGCCCGGTCAAGGCGCACGAGTACGTGGAGCGGCTGCGGACCGAGGACTACCTGCCAGACGGGCTGGGGTGGGTGATGCTCTGGCAGGAGACCGGGGGCATCCCCGTGGTGCTGTACGACGAGGAGAGCCTGGAAGCGGTGCGGCTGAGCGTGCGCGCCGGCACGCTCACCAGCGGCATGGACAAGATGGACGCGGCCCCGACCAGCGTGCGGTGTCCTGATCCCTGCGCCGTGCGTAAGCGGGCGCTGCCCAACAGCGTGCGGGTCACCAGCCCACAGGGCAAACAGGGCGCGGCCGTCACCCGCACGGTGGGCTGGACGCGTGACCGGGCCAAGCTGGAACGGTACGCCCGCATGGTCATGCAGAGCCTGGCACCCCGCATGGCGGTCAGCCGCAGCAAGGTCCAGGCCCTGCCCGTCGCGGCGGGCATGGGGCTGACCCCGAAGGGACCGGAGGGCCTGGAGGGCAATGTCCAGAATTACGGGTGGAAAGCCGAGGGGGGCGGCCAGTCTGCCGACGTGACCGTGCATCTGCCCGTGCCCTACACCGCCGAGGTGCAGGAGGGCGCCACCCTGCCGGACGTGCACCGCGACATCGTGCTGTTCCGGCAGATCGGCGGGGTCACGGTCGACCATTTCACGGGTCGCTTCAACGGCCAGCAGCCCATCTTCGAGCCCCGCTTCGTGCGGGTGTCCGGCGCGCAGCCCCCCGCCCCACTGGACGAGATCGAGTGGGTGGACGACCCGCGCTACGGCGCCACGGCGACCGGCAACTACGGGCAGGAACTCGCCTGATCAGGGAGGTGAACAGTGCAGAAGAAAGACAAGGCGGTGCTCGCGCTGTTCAGAGGCGAGTGTTGCTGCTGCTGTAAAGACGGCCAGCATGACCCGGGCAAGGGTGCCCCCGTGCGTCCGCAGGTGCATGGGCGCCCCCGGCCCGCACGGGCCCCGCAGGAGCCGGAGGACGCCCCCTTTGCGCCCGTGGCGCCGCCCAGCTTTGACAGCCCCCAGCGCCCCGCCCCCGGTCACCTGCCGGGGGTGGATGCCTTCGGGGCGTTCGTGGGCACGGGTTCTCTGACCGACCTCCCGGTCCTGACCCTGGACGACGGCACCCTGCGCATGCTCCGTCCCTGCGTGGTCAACCACGTCGAGCGCTGGGCCGAGTTCCTGCCCGACCCCGTGATCGACGACCAGCCCCCGGATCTCAAGCCCCTGGGCATCCGCAGTGACTACGCCTGGGCCGACAAAAACGACCCGCGCGTCACCATCGTGGACCGGCAGACCACCAGCGGCGGCCTGCTCACGGCGCGGCATGACCTCACCCGGGTGTATTTCGACGGCCGCGAGGAGGTCACGCCGATCACCCTCAGCGCGCCTTTCACCATCTACAAAGCCCGGGTGCGCGTGCCTGGCGTGGATTATCCCGAGCCCACGCCCGACATCCCGGCGCACACCATCACCGAGTACCGGCTGCGCGAGGCCTGGTTCCGGGTGGGCGAGAATCAGGACGCCCCGGATGGCCCGGACGCCCTGTGGCGCCGCCGCGTGCAGGTCTACGCCGTAGACCCCCAGGGCCCGCTGGGGCGCCGGGGCTTTGTCCTGGAAGAGCGGGTGCTCCCCGACCGCACCCGCCGGGAGTGGGAGCGCCTGGAGACCCCGCCGAACCCCCAGGACCCCAACCACCCGGAGACGCCCTGGCGCACCATCCAGGTCAGCGACGTGCTGGTGGACGCCCCGAGCGCCCCGCCCATTCCTTATCCCACCCGGGTCGGGCCGCGCTTTACGGCGCCGGGCGTCACGGTGTGGGGCAGTCCGGGGCGGCCCTATACCGACAACCACGCCCTGCTCGAAGACGGCGCCCGCCTGGAGGCCCACGGCCACACCTTCGAGACCGGCTCTTGGGCGGCGCTCTGTGGACCCACCAACGCCCAGGGCGTGCCCGAGGTGTGGGTGCTGCACCACGCGGCGTTCGGCCGTTCGGTGGCCCTAATCACGCGGGCCGGCGTGACCCGCCTCCCGCTGCTGGATTTCGAGCTGGACGTGCTGCGAACCTCGCCCGATACCTTCCGCGAATTTCACCCCAGTGGGACCCTGACCCACACCTGGCCACCACACTGGGCCTTGTGCGACTGTGGCGCCGGGCTGGCGCCCCTGTTCGCCCGGGGCGAGGTGCGCGGGCTGGCCGTGGGGGACGCGGACGGCGGGCTGCGCGCCGTGGTCCGCTTCGACCCCTGGCGCGATACCCGGGCGGGCGAGCCCCCAGAAGGCAGCACCGAACCCCCGTTCTGGTGGTGGAAAAGGCGGCCGAAAAGGCGGCCCACGAAGCCGCCCGTGGACCCGCCGGTGCCCCCCTTACCCCTGACCCTGGCCGATGTCTTCGCTGGTGGTGGCCCGCCTGATCCGGGGGGCGGGTCGTGAGCCCCCTGATGGGCGAGGCCCTGCGCCGGGGGCAGGCCCCGTGGCTGCGGCCCGCCAAGGTCGAACAGTTCCGGGACGGCGTATGGCGGCCCAGCGCGAGTGCCCTGAAGGCCCTGGACAAGCGCATCGCCTACCCCCCCACCCGCTGGCCCGAGGAGCTGGATGACCGGACCAGTGCCTCTGGCCGGTTGCGCCTGACCTTCACTGACTCGTTTCCCGGGGGCGGCGAGGGCGTGCTCGTGCTGCGGGTGCGGGTCCGGCGCGACGTGCCGGTGTGTGCCGTGCATGGGCCAGTGACCCTGCTCGGGCACAACGTCGGCCAGCCGCTGGCCCGGGGCTGGCACCCCGCCCTGCTGCCCGTGGGCCCCCTCAACACGCCCTTTGTCACCGAACTGCGCCTCGACGTGCCCGTGAGCCGCGCCCTGCTGGGCCGGGGCGGCTTCTCCCTCCCTGGAGGTTTCCCTTGACCTTACCCACCAACCCCCCGCCCGATCCGGCGCAGTGGACCTTCACCGACTTTTTCAACCGGGGCACGCCAGGGCCCGACTACACTGTCGTTCTGGTGGGGGCCGCGCCGCCCCTGGTGTACACCGATCAGGAGCAATTGGTCCTGGGCCCGATGGGGTTTAACAACGGCAGCACCGGCCAGGACCCTGTGGACAGCCTTCAGGTGGCGCTGAATCCCGCCCGGTGGAGCGGCGACGGCCTGCAGCTGCAATACGACCTGACAGTGGGCCTCACACCTGTCCAGCCCGTCACCTACGGCGTGGACTGTGGCTTCGTCCTGGCTGGGGACGGTGCTGCCGTGCGCTGGGACGGCACCCTGCTGACCTGCACGGTGGGGGCCACCACCCGCACGGCGCAGTTGCCGCCGTTGCAGGAGAACACCCTGCAGCGGGTGCGGCTGACCATTGACCCGGTCGCGGGCGTGCTGCAGCTGACCCGCAACCAGATGGGCCTGAGCTTGCCCCTGCCCGCTGGCTACCTGAGCGGCATGGTGAACGCGCAGCTCACGCTGTTTCTGACCAACAGCCAGGGGGCACTGGACAACAAACAGATCTCCGCGCGCTTTGACAACCTGGCGCTGCGCAATGGAGACGGCACCGCCGACCTGAGCACGGGCCAGACGAGCAGCGGGGGCCTGCGGCTGGGCGGCGAGTGGCGCTTCGTGGCCGGCGTGCCCGACAACGGCGTGGGGTCAGACGGCGACGTCTGGGCCGACACCAGCGGCACCGGCAACATCTACCAGAAGCAGGCGGGCGTCTACGTGAACGTGCTGCAGTTGCTGGCGAAACCCGGTACGAACGGGACAAACGGCACGAACGGCAAAGACGGCAAGGATGGCAAAGACGGGCGCGACGGGATTCTGCACGGCGCCGTGCCGGTGACGTTCATCCTCGCCGACGCCACGCCGGAGGAAGGGGTGCTGTTTCCCGTCACCGATGAGCCTGGGGGACTGGTCGGCATCCGCCTGGAGGGCCTGACCGGCATCCCCGCCGAGGTGGCGTTCCAGGCCGAAGGCGCACTGGACTTTCTCCCCGTCACGTTCCCAATGGTGCTGCCGCCGGGCATCCTCCGCCTGCACCGCACCGACGACAGCGGCGCGGCGACCCTGCTGCGCGCCCTGGTGCCGGCCCAGGGCGGCTCACTGGAGGGTGGCGGCAGCCCCGGGCCCTACATCACCACGACGGACCCCGCCGGCTACGTCACGATCACGAACGCGAGCGGCACGACCGACGCGCAGGGGTACCTCACCCTGCCGGACGGCACCGCCACCCCCGACCCCGACGGCTATCCGGTCGTCGAAAGGAGCAACTGATGCCTGCAGGACCACTGGTGACCAAAGCACAGCACGAGGCCGCGCTCACGCGCATCACCACCCTGGAACAGGGCGGCGGCAGCGGTGGTGGGGGCAGCGTGGGCAGCCTCACCGGCACGCCCACCGACATGCCCAACGTGGTCAGCGGCAATGGGGCCACGGCGGGCGGCCTGGGGTCTGAGGCCCAGGGCGACGGGGCCCTCGCGCACGGCCGCGTGGCCGGGGCCTACGGGGACCAGTCGGTGGCCTTCGGGGACAGCAGCCAGGCCTTTGCCGACAACAGCGTGGCGCTGGCCGGGGGCACCACGGACGGCGTGGGGAGCATGGCAGTCGGGGGCCACAGCCTGTTTGCCGGTGGCCACGCCCAGGGTGTGGCCGTCGAGGGCGGCAAAGGCGCCTCGCAGGTCGAGCGGGTGGTGCTGGCCGGGCAGGCGCTGGGCCAGGGCAACACCTTTCAACTCATCCCGGGCACTGATCAGCTGCCGCCGGACATGCAGCCCATGCCGAACCGCTGGTTCTACGCCGAGGGCGTGCTGACCTGTACGGACGGGGGCGGGGCCTACCACGTCCAGCACGTCCGGTTTGCCTACGCGCACGACGCCCTGATCGGCATGGCGGACCTGGACGGGTTCACGAACGGTTTCAAGACGGTGTTCCAGGTAGGAACGCGGGTCTGGACCGCCGCCGTGGATCTGGTGCCCGCCATCGTGAGCCACCGCCTGCGGGTGCAGGTCACCACGCCGCCTGACGCGGTGGGCACCAGCCGCGCCCTGCTGGTCATGGACCTCTACGCCCGTCGCCGCGGCTGAGCCGCGCTTCACCCCGCCCCCACGCGCCCGGCCGTGGGGGGCTTCGCATTCCGTCCGGGCAGGGAGCCGCATGCAGGAGAAAGACTTTTTTGGAGTGCTGGGCGCAATGCTGCTGATGGCCAGTGATGGCAACGGCGGCGTGGTGCGCGTGACCCTGGCCGACCTGATAGGCGGTGGCAGTCCTGGGGCCACCCTTCCCCAGGAGCACCTGCGGATGCAGCGGGAACTGGTCCAGAACATGCCCTTTGGCCTGGCGGGCGTGCAGGGGCCCGAGGGCACAGCGGTGCGCGCCATCGTCAGCGTCGAGAACGGCGCGATCCGCACCAGCGTGACCCACGGCTTTCCGCCCAGCGCGGATTCTGGGGAGGGCGTGCTCTGGCCGGCGGGCAGCATGTTCGAGCTGGAAACCCCCCTGGAGCTACAATATTTCAGCGCAGTCAACGCCGACCCGGCGGCGCCGGCCGTCCTGATCGTCCAGTACCTGGGCGTGCGCACAGCGCCGCCCTTTGGGGGCAGCAGCTGATGCGCGCCATTTTCCGTCCCCAGCCCCCAGCGGCGCCGCCCCCCCCGGCCGCCGCTGGGCCGGTGCGCCTGAGCGCGCTGCCCCCACAGGTCTACCGGCTGTTCACCGTGGCCGGCAGCAGCGTGGGGAGCAGCCTGGCGGGCGGCAACCACGTCTCGGAGTACCAGGCCCTGCAGCCGCTCACGTTCGATGCCCTTGAATCCGAGAGCGATTTCGAGGTCGGGCACACGGTGGAGGTGCTGGACGCGAACAATGCCGTGCTGGCCTCTGGGACCTGGGCCCTGGCCCCGAATCCACAGCAGCCCAACCGGCGCGTCGCGCAGCTGGACCAGACCGTGCAGCTGCCCAGCAACGCGACCTTTAAGGCCCGCATCACGCAGGGCCTGGTGTGGGTGGACGTGAACCGCACGGTGGGCTTCGAGCGGGCCGGGATTCGCTTCCTGTCGAACCCCAATATGTTCCTGCCCGCTTTCAACTTCTTCAGCGGCACGTATCTGCCCAAAGGGGTGGCGGGCCCGCTGGACCCCGAGGACTTGCCCGGCGCGGCCACGCTGGGGCCCGGCCGGGTGTACACCGAGACCGATGACAGCCCAGGTTTCGTGGACCTGCGCGAGGTCGGGCCGCGCCTGTTG